>JBBIKN010000037.1:0-25789 GCA_037445435.1 Nitrospira sp.
AACCAGCCGATCTTCACCGGCCTCGAATCGTACCACTGCGAGATGTCATACCCTCGCCCCGAACTGTCAGCTGCCATGTCCGCTACCTCCTTGTGTTAAATAAATGAAAGGGTGCACTACTGGCACTACTGAATGCCACGTTTCAATAAAAGTCCTGCCATAATGGGTGGTTTGGTTGTTTTCATGGTAGGACCCGCAAAAAAGTGAGCAAGTATCCGACAAAGCTTCGAGACGAGTCAAGCAAAATATCATGGGAAAGGCCTCCTCCCCCCCTTTGTTTACAGCGCAAGCGGGAGACTCGGCTTAGGAGAGCGCAGGTATACTCCTGCACGGCTTGGAAGTCAAGATCGCCAGAGTGCCTTATGGTGACAGACCCACTGGCTGGACGGCTGAAAAGTTTGTCTGGTGCAAGGGCGAGTACCTCAGTCCCACTACGTAAAAAGGAAGCTCTTCAATGAACGTGATCACCAGGGGGAGGTAAGATTTCTCCTTCTTGATTGAGTTGGGTGATTTGCTGCGTCAACAAAGTTGTGTCTGCCCACCCTGATCCATCTCCATTAGGAATCCAACGTGCTCGCAAATAACCGAAACGGTCGATGAGAAATTCCATGTGTTTTGGACGTGTCCCTTCGCCGAACAGGTCCGGAATAGAGAGCGTTCTTCTGAACAAAGCATAGCTGATGGAAATCTCATGCGCACCTTGCGTGACGACCAGGAAAGGTATATCCCGTGTGATTGCAGCCAGCTCATCGGGAGGCAAGTCTGTCATAGGGACTGCCAAGATAGCCGTATTTTTCTCCTTAATCGTGTCGGCAGCCGCATGGAGTTGATCGAGCCGAGCGCGAGATTCCGGCCAGGAAAAGAGAACCAGCAGCACACTTTGCTTCCCGCGAAAATCTTTCAATGTACCGCTCGAGCCGTCGTGCGCGGTGTATGAAAAGTTCGGAGTCGCCATAAACGGCTGTTCAGGTAGAATACGGGGGGTAATGATTCTCGATTGATATCCCCGGGAATTGGCATGGAGAAAGTTGAGTAAATCCCAGCGTTCTTCTTCAGAGAATTTCTCGCCGAAGGCGGGCATGATGCCGTTGAATCGGCCGTACGTCAGCCAATGAAAAAAGTCACCCGCGGTGTGCATGGCGGTATGGGGCTCGGTCAAAAGGTCCACCGGTTGTTTCGGCAGCGTCTTGGCCAACACGCCGTTCCCCTTTGCTTGCGGGCCGTGGCACGGGACACAATTGGCCGCAAACAACTCGGCGCCGTTCGCGATGGAAATGGCATCGAACGGAACCGGAGTTTTCCGATAGGTTTCCGGGTACGATTGCACGGAAATGGGATAGAGTGTCGCACCAAGTCCCAGAATTCCCAGTATGGTCGGAACGGCGATGCGCCATGGGGTTCCCCATTGTTTTTTACGACCCAGAACGATCGTCGTTCCGGCTAGGATCAGGAGTACCAGGCCGGTCAGCACGAGAGTGCGTACCAGCCAGTCACCCCATGTGGCGTCGATGGAGAACCGGAAGGGGTAGGGCCAGTGATCGATCACATCATGCTTGGCAGGCACGGCGTTGGCCAACAGCGTGGCGACAATCACCAAGAGTATAGCGAGGACGAACTCGATCTTTACCCAAGTCCGAAGCTGTTGTCCACCTGCCGCTGCTGCGTCCGGACTCTGTCTAAGCGACGGTACCCACACGGACTTCGCGCGCGAGGCGATGAACAGGATGATGGTCAGCAACGTGAGTTTTAGGATGAGAAGCCACCCGTAGGTGGTGGCGACTAGTCCGGCATAATTGGTGTCAATCATGCGATTAGCCACGACGAGACCCGATACGATAACGGCGATCATCGTGGGGAAGGCCAATGCCGAAAACCGGCTCAGCACCTCTCCGGCGCGGGACCGGTCGTCGATTGATCCGGTCGTGGTCGTGGACGCCACAAGGATCACGCCAGGCAGACCGCCGAACCAGACACTGGCTACGATGAGATGCAATGCATAGGTCCCTGTGGCCAAGACCGCTTGCTCTTCGGCCGCTGAATGGCTTGCGAGAGAACCGAGGGTCAAGGTCAGTGCTGCCGCTGTGGCGCACAGAACATAGCGCCATTGTGCGGCGGTCGAAGTTCGAACGTACAGAGCGATTCCCAGGACAAAGAGGGCACTTGCAGCGCGCAGAGTCCAAATGAGCCCGATGCGCGTCTTTTGTAAGAAATCTAGCCAGGCATGCGGATTCCAGGCATTTTCAAGAACGCCGGTCGCTTGCGCCGTCGTTGTGGCGAGGAGACCGAATAAGCCGAGCAACAGTGTGAGGGCAAGCCATGGAAAGGTTTTTTTCAGGCGGGTCGGCCACGTATGTCCGCAAGCAAAACGCTTCTGCTCGGCGATTGCCAAAAAAACGCAGCCACCGATCAGCAGCATAGAGGAGGTCAGCTGCAGACAGCGAAACAGCGCACCAGCAGCCTCGATCATTTCTTTTGTGCTTCGCCCTTCACGGTGAAGTCGAAAGACGACTCGACAACATGCCCGTCCACCGAGAGGACACGAAACTTTACGGAATACTTGCCGGGGGCCAGTTGCGGCAGCGGCAGGACGATCGATTTCTGATCATCAGGGGCCAAGGTGGGCTGTACATCGGTGATCGGTTGTTTGTTGGCATCGAGAACCACCAGCGATGCGTAGTCTCCCTCGATTTTCTCGTTGAACCACAATCGCACTTGACTCGGCGGTTTTGTGAGGACGGCCCGACGTGGAGGTTCCGCCTTGACCAGCATGGAATGTGCCAAGGCCGAGGCAGTGGGGACTCCCAAGGCGAATGCCGCGATCAAAATGACGCGCACGAACATATATTTACCTGGTGAGCCGATCATTGATCTCCATGTGCCCTCTCTGGCGTCCAACAAAGCGCGGCGCAGCTGCCTGTCTAGCTCTAGCTTCAGCGAGTATCCGTCGCCTATGACGAGACGGGGACTCCAGACGGTTTGCGACGATCCCGAAAGGCGAAGAACACGACGACAGCGATACCTACCAGGACGGGGACAATCACCATGATGTAGTGCGTTAGGTGCGAAACGGCTCCCGTTTCTCCGACGGAGAACGGAAAGCGCGAAACATGTTCGTGTTTATCGCCGATTGATACCAGACCGACGAACTTTCCTGGTTTGTCGAAGTTGTATTTTACATCGATTGATCCGGCCGGGTAGACCTTGGCTGGGAAATACGTGACGGTCACGGCTTCGAGATTATCCTCCGAGCCGGTATCTCGAATGACACGCACTTCTACGGGTATTGAGCGAAGCTCTTGCTCAACAAAATCCAGCACCAAGACGGAGTTCCCCGTTCCTGGTAGTTCTTGGCAAAATTTCCGATCGTAGTATGTGTCAGGTTGGTAACTGGCGAAATACATCTTATAGGGTCCGACGTGGAGCACGCACGTATCAGCTGCCAATTCATGCCCATGCTGGGCCAGTGCCGTCAATGGAGCCCAGACCAGAAGGAAAAGACTGCATATCAGTGCACGAATCAAAAGGTGACCGGACATTTTTAAACCTCTTTTTCTCAGACCGTAGTCATCCGTGGCAGTCGTGCTGTCTAGGAAGCGGCGATTTGCGACGGCTTGCCGCGGTCGCGCATGAAAAAGACAATTGCGCCTACAATAACGACCGCAGCGACTGGAACCATGTAAATGTTTAAGAACTTGGAAAAGACCTTCGGCTCTCCGACCGAAAATGGAAACCGGGAAACATGTTTTTGTTGATCCCCTACGATGACCATACCGACAAATTTTCCTGGCTTGTCGAACGTGTACGCGAAATCGATAGAACCGTTCGGATACACCTTGGGCGGAAGGTGAAAAACGGTAATGGACTCAAGATTGTCCTCGGAACCCGTGTCTTTGATGATACGGACCTCGGCGGGAAGCGAACGAAGTTCCTGCTCGATGTAATCGAGGACGACGATCGTTTGGCCGGTCGCGGGGATGTCTTCACAGAACTGCTGTTGCTGTGTGTTTTCAGGCTGATAGCCGCTGAAGTGCATCATGTAGGGGCCGACCGTGAGTTTGCACATGTCTTCAGCCATGGAGAGCCCGCCATGCGCGTGGACCTGTGAAGACAGGAGGGCACCCATAGCAAATACCGCACATCCAACCATCAGTTTCAGGTATACGAAAGGCCTCATGAAAGATCCCTCTCTGGAATGGTGAAATGAATGCTCAGACAGTCACACTCGGCGCCGGCTGCTCACGAACGACGGCGAGACGCAAACCAACCCCGCACTCGGCTCGATTTCGAGAGCTCATATCCAATGATCCCAAGTACCAGCAGCAAGGCTAAGGGTCCTAGCGCCGCACGTCCGAGTTTTGAATAGTCGACCTGCTGCACTCGCAGTAAATAAGAGGAAGGGCTGAGCCCTTCTGCCGTTATGATCAGCTTATAGAGGCCCTTATCCAATTTCGCTTCTCCTCTCACCACGCCATCAGGGTGAGAGACCGGCTTCCAGTACGCGACGGTCTTCGCCTCGTCTTGTTCATTCTCATTGACTCCCCGAATGATTTTGACCCCCACCGGCAGACTACGGAGGCTCGGGTCAACCAAGTCCACCACGAGAAAGGTTTCACCGACATCCGGGATATCTGTGCAGTATTGAGCTTTCGGCTCAATTTGAGGCTGATAGGCACTGAAATGCACCATATTCCCGCCGATTCTTCGTACGCAAACGTCCTCTTCGATCGACACGTTTCCGTGCGCGGCAGCGAGGCTGGGGCTGAATACCGCCATGAGCGCCGATAGGAGAAAGGGCGGGCCGAAACGTCTTGTCTGCGTGATCATAACGTCATCTGCAGCGTCAGTGTCCTGGTCGGTCAGAATTCGTGAAAATGTACCATCCCGTAGACCGTTCTTTCAAGTACTCCGGTCGCGCACACCTGATCGCATCGGATGCATGCCGTCGTGGTGCCGACGCGATCGTCGAATACTGAGAATTCATTTCATCGAAATTGAGAAGTAAACTCGAAATGTATCCATTTCTTGAGTTGACGGCAAGGATGAGACGTGATGATAATGTAAAAACCGGTGAGTTCGGTGCGAAAGGAGGGCACTCATAATGAAAGCCAAAGAGGGAGTCATCAATATCCTCAATAAAATTTTGACGGCTGATTTGACGGCCATCAACCAGTATTTCGTCCATGCTAAGATGTGCGAGAACTGGGGCTATGAACGGTTGCATCACAAGGTGCGAGAGCGAAGCATCGATGAGATGAAAGATGCCGATGAACTCATCGGCCATATTCTCTACTTGGAAGGCGTGCCCAATATGCAGCGAATGAACACGGTTCAGGTTGGTGAGACGGTGCCTGAACAGCTTAAATTGGACTTGAAGGCGGAGCAGGACATGTTGGCCCTGCTAAACGAAGGTGTCGTGCACTGTACGAAGGTCGCCGATTTCACGACACGGCACATGCTCGAAGATATGGCAAAGGATGTCGACGAACACATTGATTGGATTGAAACCCAATTGGAGCTGATCGAGCAGGTTGGGTTGGAAAACTACCTGAGCGAGCAGATCAAGAAGGAAGAATGATGACGAAGGCTAAGTAAGAGAGAGACTTGGGAAATGTGAGCGCCTCTGGGACAAAATCATCACGTGCCGAGGATGGAGGCATGCCATGAAAGCGAAAGAGGGCGTACTCGAGTTCTTGCAAAAAGTGGTGACCCTGGAACTAACGGCGGTTCATCATTATCTTTTGCATGCTGCGATGTGCGGCAATTGGGGCTACGAGCGGTTGAAACATGAATTGCATGAGCGTGCGACCGAAGAGACCGAGCACGTGTCGAAAGTAATCGATCATATGCTGTATCTGGAAGGGGCGCCGGATGTGCAGAAACTCGGTCCGGTCCACTCGGGGGAGAGCGTTCAGGACCTGTTCAAGGTGGGTCTGAAATTCGAGCAGGAAGATGTCGCTTTGCTGCGTGAAGCGATCGCACACTGCGCAAAAGCCGGAGATTTCACCACGCGCCACAAGCTGGAGGATATGGTGATCGATTCGGAAGAGCACATCGACTGGTTCGAGACACAACTGCGGACGATCAAGCAGGTGGGGCTGGAGAACTACCTGAGCGAGCAGATCAAGAAGTAAGGACTCGTCCGGCTCGTTCGGCGCATACGGTCAAATTCTTCTCCCGCTTCTCCATAGAGTGAGCGGCGCGTTTTTGGTCGTCCACTGCTTCATCAGCGTACCAAGATGTTACCGTGATAAAGCAAGCCTCAAGTGTGCGCGGGCTGATCTTGAGCGATCTCCGATGTCGGCTCCTCAGCTATGACTTAGGAAAGGTCTTTAACCACGCTTTGAGCCGTCGCGTCTTGAGTGACCGTGCGAGCCCGATGGCTTGTCCGCGTTGATGGTGGAAGATTCGACATTTGTTGCACCAGCGGAGGGGATTCTGATGTCCCGTCGGTCTGTGGCAGCGTCGGCAGAGTACCAACGGAACCTCGGGCGAAGGCAGCTCTCTCCAATAATCGGCCTGTTGAAGGTAAGCCACGTTCTCGTTGAGAGTAACCGGTGATTGTCTATTGATAGTCTTCGTTCAACGCATTGAGGAATGCGACGAGCGGCGCGACGTCGCTATCTGTCAAGGCGATGCCTCGAAGCTTTTCCGCGCCGTTTCGGAGCGTACCTGCGCGGGCTTGATCCGAGACATCTTTGTAAAACTCAATCACGTCCTGCAGCGTGTCGAATTGACCGTTATGCATGAATGGCGCGGAATGCCCAAGATCGCGCAAGCCGGGAGTCTTGAATCGGGCGATGGCCCGATTCAAGAGGTCGTCTTGAGAAACGGAGCATGGTTGCTCATCGTCGCAGAGAATATTTTGGATCTTCTCTTGCGGCTCGGGCATGTCGGGATTGGCGAAGACGTTCCACAAGCCTAAGTCGGTGAGCGTTGTTCCAGCAGCGGGAACAGCGCGGAATCGCTCACTGGCCGTCGGGTGCTGTTCGGTGGCCGGGAGATCGTCGGCTGTTCGTGTGGCAAGAGCGGGAATGGCCAAATTCATGAAGGCGCCGCTCCCATGGCCCGGGATTGCATCGTATTCCTTCTGTGTCGTGCCGGTATTGTGGGCCTTGAAATCTGTGAAGTTCGGCGCTGGGTGACAGGCGATGCAGTTGCCGATTTTCCCGGCCGCCAGTTCGGCGGGCGAGGCGGGTCGTGCGGCCGGTTCCGCCAGGAACATCTTCAGCCCTGCCAATTCCTGCGCTCCAAACGTGAACGGCTGAGTATGAAATTGGAATTGGCCGTCTGTTCTATTAGGGTTCGAGTTGATAAACTGAAGCGTGCCAGCCGACTCACGCGAGTTGATGAGCTGCAGCAGCCGCCTGCTGTAGTCGAGCGGAGATTCGTTGGAATTCGGCGCTTGGGGGAGCCCGTTTGACTCCAAGAATACATCATACGGGGAGCGGATCGGCGCGCCACTGTCTTCAGTCTGTGAAAAGAGCAGGCCGTTGACATAGGCGGCGACGACCTTGACGACGGCATCGAATACTTCCTGGTCGGTTGCGGAATCGATCATGGTGCGGAATTCTGGCATGAGCCGGAATTCTTGGGGTATTGAGGCGTCTGTTCCTCCAAAGAGCGTGCGAAAAGGTGTGCCGTCGAATTCCTTGGCCAGATCTCCTGTGCCGTCATCGGAGCGGACCACGCGAGCGATATGGGCGACGGCCTCTGCACGTTCTCCAGGCAACCAGCCGAAGTTTCTCCCGGTGAAGGTGGCCGCGACCAATTCTTCCATTGAGTTGAACTCCGCATCGAAATGGAACAGAACACCGCCTGGTCGATCGAGCGCGGAATTGACGAGCGGCGGAGAATTGCGGACGGCAACAGTTTTGCCGTCCGCTCGGACCGGGAGGGGGCTGCGTCGCGCAAAGTCTGTGTAAGTGCGCATGCCGCCTCCCGGCGCATCCAGCACATCGTCGACCAAGTGACAAGCCCGGCAATTCATGGACAAGCCTTTAAACGGCCCGTCGATCGGCGCACCAAGCGTTTCGACGATATCGACGACCGGGTCACCGATATTCGGATCGTTGATATCACCGCCGTTGTCCAGAGCCTCTTTAAACGCTTGTGCGAACCGCGTTTCGAGAAACAGCCGCTCGCCGACGGCCTCCTCGGCGCCGGGCGTCCCCGTCGAGGCGATCGGGGGTGAAACGGGCGGATTGTCGTCCCCGGAGCAGGCCGCTGCTCCGATGAGGAAGAGTAGTAGGCATACAAAGGCTAGAGAGCTCTGTGTTCGACTCGGCATTGTGTTGCAACTCATAGAGCACCATTTTTTTATGTTGGTTATTGAGACTGTCGATCGCTGCCTATGATTTACTTACTGGTATGAGCGACGGCTGAAAGCCACTTCAGGGATCAGTCCATTGTCCTTACCATGTCGGTTCCGGTCGTTGGCCCCGTTCGGAGTTGCCCTTCAAAAGGGGGCGGCAAGGGTCCTCGGGAGGTGAGGACCCTTGCCTGGTCAAGTGGGAGGGGTGGGACCTCCCACTTTGAGGCCGGCGTAGGGCTGCCGCCGGCTCTGTTGCCGTTGATGAGTCGTTCCTGTGCGCCGGACATTGGGTTCCTTGAAGAGAGCGATGAGGATATCCACGACCAGGGGGTCAAACTGTGTCCCTGCGGCCACGTGCAAAATTCTGAGCGCGATCCGATCTCGATGCGATCGATCGTCGGCATGCGGGATCTGAATGGCTTCAAATGCATCGGCGACCGCCAGAATTCTCGCACCCAACGGGATGAATTCCCCCCTGAGCCCATAGGGGTACCCTGAGCCGTCCCATCGTTCGTGATGGTGAGCGATCATGACCGTGGCCTCACGAAGAAAAGAAAAGGGTTCAAGCAGAGTCGCTCCTAACCGGGAGTGATTCTGAATCGATACGTAGGAGTCCGCCTCGAGCGATTCTTGCCCGGGTTGCAGATGAGGTGGAAGCATCAGGAGGCCGATGTCGTGAAGCAGGGCGGCGAGGTTCAGTTGATGCAAAACCGTGTCATCGAGCTGCGCAGCCTGTCCGATCTGAAGCGCAACGGCTGCCGTCGCTTGCCCATGTCCTGCTTGCCAAGGCAACAGCCGATCGAGCTCTTTGCTCACCTGCCGGACCAGGATGGTTTCGAGGTCGCGACGGGAGGCCTGCGGCAGATGAAGATGGTCGATCTTTCTCAGCATGCTTTGAATCCGCACAATGGCCGGCTCGACCCGATCTGCTGTCCTGATACGCATGACACGCCTCCGTAAAAACAAAGAGCCCAGAATCACGTGTGTGATCCTGGGCTCTGGGTGAACAACCGCTGGCCGCTATAGAGATGAAATCCGTCGTTTATGTATCTCTAGGTACCATTCCTCGAATGCGAGAGAATGGAATCGTCACGAGTCTTCGACAGCGTTTGCATTTCAGCTCGATTCCCGTTGAAATAAGACGAGCGACCAGTTGCCCGCAGAAACAACGGACTTGCTCCGCGGTGCAGGCTTCCTCTGTGATGGTGTGAGGTTGCGCTTTCATAGCGTCTCGCATTCAGAATGGGGCAGTTACAGAACTGTGACTGCCCCATCGTCCGTCACATTAAAATGTCCACCGAGCCCCGGCCTGCCAGAGCGCCGGAAGACCGGGATAGATGCCTCGAGTACGATCCACAATAACGTCCTGCCCGAGCATGTTTTTCCCCGTGAAGAAGAAGGTCGTGTTGATCTTCTTCACGTGCTGGTTGACCGAGGCGTTGAGCATGCACCAGCCCTTCACGAGGCCGCGCTGGCCGTTGGGAGTCGGAATCACCGTGTTTCGGTCATCCGCGAACTGGTCGCTCACACACTGCGTCTCGACCCTTGCGTTAAATGGTCCGAGATTAAAGGCTCGGTTGGCATAGCCGATTCCCGCTGAAATCAAGTGTTCCGGAGAGTAGGGAAGACGGTTTCCACTGGTATTGAAAATCGCCGGTTCACCGGGTAACAACGCCGCCCCGGTAATGGAGCTGTTGCGGGTTCCTCGAAAATCCGCCTGCGCAACCCACGTATAGTTAAGATCAAGCGTGACATCCTGATCGTCATTCCGTCCGGTGATGGCATCCAAGATGTCCATCTGTGCGGCCACCTCAGCTCCGCGATGTTGGGTTTTGCCGGCACTAGTCAAGGTGGCACCGACCCCTCCTGCTACTGATTGAGAGATGATTTGATTCGAGAAATCCATCTGATAGCCGGTAATGGCATACCCGAGCCACGGAGCCAGGTTACCCCTCACGCCCAACTCGTAGGTCCAATTCAATTCCGGCCCAAGATCAACCACCTGTCCGGTGCCGGTGATGGCATCGGAAATTTGCGGCGGCGCCATGCCACGATGGGCGCCGAAGAAGAACGTGTTGTTCTTGAACGGAGAATAGGTCACTCCTACACCCGGTAATACTTCGGTGAAGTTAGTTTTGCCGTAGACTCCTTGCCCGTTGTTTGCCAACCGGTTTGTCTGATCGTAGCTGATGTGTTCAACGCGGAATCCGGGTGTCACCGTAAATGGGCCGAAGAACAAACGCTCTTGAGCAAAAAAGGCATAGGCGTTGGTCGTGCGAAAGTTATTCTCTCCCAGGCATGTATTTGTGGTCCCGATGGTGCCTACGCAGCTGGAAAATGCACCGGTACCCGAGAGGAGGTTTCGAAGCTGTTTTCGGTCCGACTGTTCGTACATATACCGCGCCCCAAAATCCGCTTCGCCCTTGATCCCCAACAGAGAGTGGAGATAATGAAAGCGGGGCTCGACCCCCCACACCCAATACTCCCGTTCGTTCGTGAAGCGTTGGTTGGCCGGGATGACGCTGAAGGCGGTCGCGGGTAGAGTATTACCGAGTTGCACACCACCGACAGGCGCACCATTTGCGTCAACACCCTGTTGTGCCTGTCGTGACCAGTCTCGCTGAATGTAATGACCGAAGAGGTTGATGGTCGAGGTCAGGTTGGCCGTGAACATATGGTTCACCGCTACGTGATACCCGAGCCGCAGAAACTCGAAACGATCGTTGGTGAAGAGTGTCTGCCGATCTTCACCTCGGATCGCCCAATCTGCTTGAGTCAAGCCCTGGTAGCCGATTCCCGAATTTTCGCGGTAGTAGTTGAACTTTGCCAGAATCTGCGTCCGTTCGCTCAATTCCTGAACGGTCTTGAACGTCAGGTCGTCCACCTTGGCACGGATGTTTGTAAATCGGGGTGTGTCCGTCTGATAGTGAGTGTAATCGACCAGATAACCGCCTTTCCCCCAGGTGCCTCCATAGTCGAAGTGAGTATTCAGGTAGTTCAGGTTGCCGCCCCACACCTGGAAATGTCCTTCCGGCGTCGTCGGTGGCATGCGGGTGATCAGGTTGATGACACCGCCGATCGTTTGGGGGCCGTAGAGCAGTTGGCCGCTGCCTTTCAAAACTTCGATTCGGTCGAATCGGTAGATCGGCGGAAAGTAATACGCCGACGGATCCGCGTAAGGCATCAGCATGATCGGGACGCCATCTTCCATGATGTGGACTTTTCGGCTGCGGGTCGGATCCAAGCCGCGAATGCCGATATTCGGCCTAATCCCTAAGCCGTCCTCGTCCCGCACATGAACACCCGGCACCTCCCGCAGGGCTTCGTTAATCGTGAATCGATGGTTATTCTGGATGGACTCGGAGGTGACCACCTTCCCTGAGCCAGGGATGTGGTCGAGAGCTGTCGGAGCGGTCCCGATAATCTCAGTTAAGGGAATCTTCAGCGGCTTGGAATCGGCCGACGGTTGCTCAGTCGAACTCTCCTCGGTGGTCGTCGTGGAAGGTGTATCCTGAACTTCATTCTCTGTCGAAGGTTTCTGGGATGGCGCTTTCTCTGTCGTAGTGACTGTCGTAGTGATCTGCTGTGGCGACGGTTCTTCAGCACTCACGGGGAGGGTGCTCGTGAACGCGACCATCAGCGCAAGGCCGAAGATAATAATGTTAGTTCTTATTCTCAATTTCAAAAACGAAAGCCTCTTCACGCACGTCCTCCTTCGGCGATGGGCTCTTAATGGCCTCTAGGGGTGGATAATACTGGAGCTTCCGCTATGGAGAGCGAAAAGCATAGAATGTGGAACGGTCACGTTTCCACGAATAAGACAGTCAAGTCGACTCGCATCATTTTCATTCACGTTAAAACGCCGCCTACCGAAGCGAATAACTGATCGGCATAAGGATCGCAACTTGTGGTTTCCCTAAAGGCTGATCCAATTTAATCGGCGAGGCCTTTTTGAGGGTTTCCATTGCATCGTTATCCAGAATTGACCGTCCGGAGCTTTCTTGTATATCAACCATCAACACTTGACCATCGTCTTTTATGACGGCCCTGAGAACCACTTTGCCTTCCCAGCGATTCATCCGTGCCATGACCGGGTAGTGCTTAAGCTCATCGATTCGCCCGAGCAACGCTCTCATGAGCCATCCGTAGTCGGCCTTGGCTGCCGCTGCTGCTTTGAAGGGGGCTGTTGAAGCCACGATCTGTTCGGCGCTGGGCTGCTGTGTTGGTGGTTCGTGGGCGAGAGGTTGCGGAGGGACCGGTTCCGCGACTGGCGTGGCAGTTTCGTTTGAGACTTCCTCCTCCGTCGGGGGAAGCACTTCCTCCACGATTCTGTCCTGCGTCACGACCGGAACTATCGTCTGGATGACATCTTGAGGTTGGACGGCTTGTGCAATGACGGTCGAAGCAGTTTGATTGACCGGAGTCGTTTCCGTAAAGTCTGGACGTGAGGAAGCCTCCTGCTGAACAGGTTTCGCCACCGCTTCGCGTGGTATAGACCGAGGCTTCACAGATTGCGGTTTCGAGGGCAGCTCAGGTTTCCTTTCAGGAAGAGCGTCTACTGTCGAGTGGGACACTGGTGATTCAACTAATGCCACGTTCCACTGATATGAGTCCGGCTCAACCGATAGCGTTAGCCCTGACATCAGAACCACAGCACAGGCACCCATCATCGCATGGAACAATACGGAATAGATCCACCCCTGACGATGTAGGTAAGTGTGACCAGGATAGTTGTCGAAAATCGGGGTCATGATTTCACCACTTCAAGGCTGACCTGTCCGAAGCCCAGGCTTTTCAACTCATCAACCACTTGGACAAACCGTTCCAGGATCGTGACTTTGTCGGCGCGGACGACAACCAATGATTCTCTCGGTTGCCGCTCAAGCACGATTCGCAATCCATTTTCAGGGACAGCGGAATCGTTCAGGTACATCTCCCCTTGCGAGGTGAGCGTAATCACGACCGGCACATCTTTCCTCTCTGCGGCTTCGGTTGCTTTGGCTAAATCGACTGGAATTTGGCCGGTGCTGATGAACGTCGCCGTCGTCAACACGATCACTAATAACACGAGCATGACGTCAACCAAGGGGATGACGTTGATTTGGTTCAATTCATCATCCATGTTGATGCTGCGCTTGATAAAGGGTGATGAGTTCAGCGACGCGTCTTCGGAGGGCGTTGTTCATCACCACGCAAGGGATGGCTACCAACAGCCCTACCGCAGTGGCTTTGAGTGCAAGGCTCAACCCGACCATGATGGAACTGACGGCGATGGTCTTGGAAGTCCCCATGGTGTGGAAGGTCAGCATAATTCCCAGGACGGTTCCCAAGAGCCCGATGTAGGGAGCATTCGCCGCCACCGTCCCGATAATGACCAACCGTTTGGTGAGGGCGATTTCGAAGAGCTGTTGATTAGGGTAGTGGGAAAGATCAATTCGTCGGTAAAACTGCCATCGCTCGAAGGCCACGGCCATGGCCCACACGCTCAAGACGAACAAGAGGCCGATAATTCCATAATCGACGATTTCTTTTAGGGCATCCATGACGGCATTCCTTGATGTCAATCATTCTTGATAATGCTTCTCAATACCATTCATTCTTTGATCCTGTCAACAGAAAAATTCATCCATCTTGTCGAACCTTATGAGCGGCTTACCGCGTTCGGTTAGGAAAGGCATTGTCGTTGAACAGGACCGTATGTGTCGCTGAAACCTGCACTTCGACCGGAGTGCCCTCCTGGTAAACACTGGTCGAACTCTCGCTGCTATGGATGATCTGGCCAGAAGCGAGTCGCACGGTATAGAGGTTCTCTGAGCCTCGGAACTGCCGAGTCACGATTCGAGATGCCGCCGATTGGTTAGGCGTGAGGTGAATGTCATCCGGACGAATCATGACCACGACCGAGGTGCCTTCCGCACAGTGCAACGTATTGGGGAACTCGCCCAGTTCGGTGTGTACCAGACCTTGTCGGATCTGTCCGGTGACAAAGTCGGCTTGCCCCACAAAGTCCGCGACAAAGGGCGTGGCCGGCATATGATAAATAAGTTCGGGAGAATCTAATTGTTCAAGGCATCCGTGATTGAGGACGGCAATACTGTCCGCCATCGCAAAAGCTTCTTCGTGATCATGCGTCACCAGTATGGTCGTTGTTTTCATCCGGCGTAAGAGAGCATGAACTTCTTGCCGCATACGGCTCGCCATATCGGGGTCGAGATTGCTGAATGGCTCGTCCAACAGGAGCAGGACGGGATTCTGCACCAATGCGCGTGAGAGCGCCACGCGTTGCTGTTGTCCGCCGGATAATTCATGTGGGTACCGGCGTTCCAGACCTTCCAGGCCGGTCAATCGCAACATTTCTTGGACGCGGCAGGTTCTTTCCGCTCGGGAGAGTTGATGGAGCCCAAAGGCAATATTGTCGGCGACACGCAGGTGCGGAAACAGCGCATATTCTTGGAAGACCATACCGACGTGGCGTTCCTCCGTCGGAGTCGTTGCCGAAGAGGACGAGACCAGCCGGCCGGATAGAAATATTTGTCCGGACCGGACTGGTTCAAACCCGGCGATGGCTCGCAGGACGGTGGTCTTGCCGCAGCCAGACGGTCCGAGCAAACAGAGGATTTCGCCTTCGCGCACTGAAAATGAAATATCGCGAATGGCAGGTTGGTTGGGATCATAGGCACAGGACACCGCACGGAGTTCCACGACGGAAAAGGCCGGCGCAGAGGATTGGTCTTGGCCTTCGAGCCGGTCGGCTTCCGCCTGTGTGATGTGGGATGGTGTATTCATGACGGTGTTACGCTGCGCGCCAATCACGTGACAGCAACAAGACCAGCGCCGGCAAGCCGACCAGCACGATCAATAAGGCGGACGGAGCCGCCAGTTGATAATACTCCTCACTGGCTTCCAACCAGACACGGATCGCCAAGGTGTCAAATCCCACCGGGCGCAACAACAACGTCGCAGGGAGTTCCTTCATGGTCTGTAGAAATATAAGGACCCACGCCACGATCACTCCGTTACGGATAAGCGGGAGCGTCACCCGTCGCCAGGTTTCCCGAACGTTGAGTCCTAGAGTGCGAGCGACTTCTTCCAGGTTGGGCGTGATCTGTTGAATCGACGGTTCGAGTGACTGGAGGCCGGCCGGGAGAAAGTGCAGCACATAGGCGACGATCAATACGATCACCGTACCGTAGAAGAACGGCATGACGTTCAAAAAGAGGACCAACACCGCGAGTGCGGCGACTGGGCCTGGTAAGACGTACCCGGCATAGGCGGCTTGCAAACAGCCGAGATTGAGCCAGGTCGGTTGCCGGCTGGCGAGGTACGCGAGCGGAAGTCCGACCAACACGGCAGCGGTGGCGGCAAGGGTGGACAGCAAGGCGCTGTTCCAGACGAACCCGAAAAAACGGGCGTCGAGAATCGCCCGAGCCTCGGAGGACAGGCTCCACATCACCAGTAAATAGGCAGGAATTCCGAAGGCCAAACCGATCACGGTGGCCAAGCATGCTGTCAGTGCTGCAGCGTGCATCCATCCGCACCGGACGCGTTGCGGAGCCCGAAAACGCCCGGTGGTCTGGTAAAACCGACTTTTTCGACGAAACCATCTCTCTGCCAACAAGAACAGGAGCGCAAGGATCACCAGTAGGATACTCAAGATGCTCGCAGCTTGGTTGTCCGACCGCCCCGTCATTTGCTGAAATACAGCATAGGTCAGGGTTTGGTAACGGAGCAGAGAGACGGCGCCGAAGTCGGAGACGACGTACAGGATGACCAGGGCGATGCCGGCGACGATGGACGGTCGTAACAGCGGGAGCGTTACGAACAGCACTCTACGTAGAGGCGAAGCGCCGCAGGTACGGGCGACTTCTTCAAACGACACATTAAAGCTCAACAGTGCACTGCGTGTGAGCAAGTAGACGAAGGGAAACGTGTCGAGCGCGATCACGAAAGTGACTCCCCAAAAACTTTGCGGAGAAATAATCCTGGCTTGTGGTCCTGCCATCAGCTGCCAAATCTGTTCCGCTGGACCGCCGAACCCCAAGAGGTAGTTGTACACATAGGCCAGGACATACGTCGGCATGGCCAGCGGCAGCACAAGACCGATTTCCCACAATCGGCGTCCAGGGAATTCGAAGCGCGTCACCATCCAGGCGGTTGATACGCCGAGCGCAAGTGTGAGTAGTGCCACGGCACCCGCCAAGGAAACCGTGTTCCATAGCAGTTCGGGGATTCGAGTGGTCCAGAGGCGCTGCCAGACGGCAACATCAGCCGACAAGGCGAGGACTGTAACATAGCCCAATGGGAGCAGGATCAGCGCGGCACTGGCCAGCGCCGCAAGTTGCAGGGATGAAACGGATGATCGGCGTACGGCGATCACAACATGTCCGCAAATTTACCGCATACCCACTTGTTCGATGAGCAGTAGTGTGGGCTCTCGTAGTTCGGCGAGCTTGGTCAACGGCACGAGGGCCGCCCGGAAGCTCTTCCGTTCGACGAGCACCGGATCGGCCTTGACTTCCGGATGGAGTGGGTACTCCTTGTCGAGGTCGGCGAACATCTTCTGGCCGGCTTGCGCCACGAGAAACTCCACGAGCAATTTGGCGTTTTCCACGCGGGGAGTGTGCTTTAGGATGCCAATACCCGCCACGTTCATGATCGCTCCCATCCCGCCTTCCTGTTGATCGGGCATCAGGACCGCAAGCGGAGCGGTCGGTTGTGTTGCGAGATGCCGGTAGACATAGTAGTGATTCACGATGCCCAATGCGACCTGACCCTTGGCGACGGCGTCCACGATCTGTGAGCTCTTCTGATAGACCTGCGTCCCGGCGTTGTCCCGAAGCCCTTCGAGGAACTTTCTGGTGTGATCGTCGCCGAGGCTTGCGCGGATCACCGATACACCAGCTTGTAAATATTCGCTGCCGGCGTTTGGAATGGCGATCTTGTCCTTCCACGCCGGCTCGGCCAAGTCCAGCAATGATTTGATTTGATCGGGCTTCACCATCGTCGTGTTGTACACGATGATCCAAAACCGTCCGGACAAGCCGATCCAGCTGTTGTCCGCCGCGCGAAATTGAGGAGGAATGGCCCGTTCGATTTCCTGCATGTTCAACGGACGAAGAAGGCCCGCGGTACGGGCCATTTCCAGGCTGCCGGCGTCGTTGGTGATGAAGACGTCGGCCGGACTGCGTTCTCCTTCGGCTTTCATTCGATTCACCAACTCGGTGGTCCCGGAAGAAAGCAATTCTATCTGAATACCGGTCTTTGCCGTGAATGCATCCAAGACGGGCTTGATCAATCGTTCGGCTCGTCCGGAATAAACGGTCAACTTGTCGGAGGCTGAAACCACGGACGGCAAGGTGAGCCAGGAGAGCGTCAGAAGGCATGCACCTGAAAAGCTTAAAAGCCGAAGTTGAAGGGCCATACTCGTGGCGCGAGAGAAACGTGGAGAGAACCTACACATGATCGATCCTTCTGGAGGGGAGTTGAAATTGATAAACCGTATCAAAAAGAATACCAGAAATACCGGTCGGGGTCAATGACGGCAGCGAGAGCAGAGTCCGTAGAGCTCGAGGCGGTGAGTTTGAATGGTAAAACCGTTTCTCGACGCCACCTCTTCCTGAAGCCGCTCAATGTCGCAGTTCTCGAACTCCACGATCTTCCCACAACTGGTGCAGATGAGATGGTCATGGTGGCCCTTGTGGGAAACGTTGTCGTATTGAGTCTGCGTGCCGAAGTGCCGCGCCTGGGCCAGGCCGGCTTCGCAGAAAAGATTGAGCGTGCGATAAATGGTCGCCAGTCCTAGATGTGGGTCCTTTCGTGCCAATTGGTGATACATCTCCTCTGCCGTGATGTGTTCCTGCTTGAGAAAGGCATCAAGAATCAGCTCGCGTTGACGAGTGAATTTCAACTGGTGTTTCCCGAGATGCTCTTTCAATACCCCCATTTCTTTGGCATGTTTCGACATGACGATTCCACTCAGCCTCCTCCCGTAGAATTAAAAACGAAACCGAGCAGGCTGGTCAAGAGTGTTTATCCGATCGGGTAACATGGGCCGGATCGCCTTTGACGGCCGTTTCTTGATCTGCTTATCTTATATAGTGGAACATGCACATTCTTTGAGGAAAGAGTGAGAACACCCAACCAAATTACCGTAGATCGAGCTCTCCTCCTGTACATCCTACAACTGGCGGAACCACATGGTCTCCTGAGCGACGTCAAGTTGCAGCAGCTCTGCTTTTTGTGTGAACTCCAGACCTTTGCGAAGGGGCTGAAAGCGTTGCACTTCGAGTTCTTTCGGTTCGCCTATGGTGCCTTCAGCAAGGATCTCGACAACGACCTGACATCCCTTCGCCGGAAAGGACGGGTGGAGAATTTTACGGTATCAGATCAGGCAAAGGAAGAGGCGATTCCTTTACTTCTGAAGGGAATCGAAGAGGTGGAGACCAACGAGAAGATCCAAGGCATTATCGATGCCGTTGTGGCGACCTACGGGCCGCAGGACAGCAGCACCATCACGAAATCCGTGGAGTCAGTCCAGCTCAGTACACCCCAAGATCCTGAGCTCAAGATCCCTATTCGCGATATCGTGTTCCATACGACCCTGCTCGTGCCGCACCGAATTGAGGTGCAGGCGGAATTCACGTTGGCTCCGGCCGTTGCGTCGAAACTCAACACGGCGATGGGGTATGACAACCGTCCCCCAACGGATGCTCAGAGCTGGTAGAGCTCGCCGTACTTCTTTTCCACATAGTTGAGGAAAGGCCCGGGACTTAACGAGGAGCCGGTCACGCGCTGCACGAGATGAGCAGGAGTGAACATGCGCCCCCAGCGGTGGATCTTCTGCTCGAGCCACCGGCGCAACACCATCAGTTGACCCGCCGCAATCTCATCCTCCAAATGTGGAATCTCCAGCTTGGCCTGCTCAAAGAATTGAACAGAATAGAGGTTGCCCAATGTATAGGTGGGAAAATAACCGAATGCGCCGAACGACCAGTGCACGTCCTGTAGGACTCCCTCCGCATCGGAGGTCGGGACGATGCCTAAGTATTCCTCCATCTTCCTATTCCAGATGGCGGGTAAATCCTCGGGCTGTGCCTTGTCTTCCAGTAAGTCCTGCTCGATCTCGAATCTCAGCATGATATGGAGATTATAAGTCAGCTCGTCGGCTTCCACGCGGATCAACGACGGTTTCACCCGATTGATTGCGGCATAGAACTGCTCGACCGCCACGCCGCGCAGTTGGTGATGAAAGGTTTGCTGAAGAATCGGGTAAAAAAACTGCCAAAAGGGGCGGGAGCGTCCGACGCAATTTTCCCAGAGGCGGGATTGGCTTTCATGTATGCCGAGGGAGACCGAATCGCCCAACGGCGTGCCGAAATGCCGTGGATCCAGTCCCTGGTCGTACAATCCGTGGCCTCCTTCATGAATGCAGCTGAAGAGGCAGGATTGCAGTTCATGTTCATGGACCCGGGTGGTGACACGCACGTCGGTCGGATGAAACGAGGTGGTGAAGGGATGAGCGGAGAGATCCAATCGCCCGCGCTCGAAGTCGTAACCCATCGCGATCAACACCAAGCGGCCGAACTCCAACTGTCGAGTCTGATCGTAGGAGTGGTGCAGAATGTCGTCATCGATCCGAACCCGACTCTGAGTAATCTTCTTCAACAACGGCACCAAGCGGGCTTTCAGTTCGGCAAACACCGGCTGGAGCCCGGCGATGGTCGAGCCCGGTTCATAGACGTCCAACAGCGCGTTGTAGGGGGAATCTCGATAGCCGAGATACTGTGCTTCCTCACGCTTGAGCTGCAGTACCTTCCGGAGGTTTGGAAGGAACATCGCGAATTTATTTTGCTCTTTCGCGTCGGCCCATACTTGCTGGGCGAGGGAGCATTCTCGGCTGAGGGTGATCACGAAATCGGACGGCAGTTTCTTCGCGCGGCTGAAATCCCGCCACACTTCGCGCAAGAGCGAGCGCGAAGACTCGTCCCAGGTCTCTCCGGGTTGGTCGGCGGCCTGGCCCGTTGCAGGATCGACCCATTGAGACAAGAGCGACTGGACCTCCGGTGAAACCAGCTTCTGATGGGCGAGGCCTTGAAGCACCGCAATCTGCTCGGCCCTTGCTTCTCCCCCGCCGGCAGGCATGTAGGTTTCCTGATCCCATGAGAGGACCGAGGCGGCGCTATTGATGCGTTGAATTTCCAACAGTCTGGTCGTCAGGGGTTCTAACGTTGCGAGTGTTTTCAAGCCGGCCTCCATCTCATTATGCTAGTGTTGCATCCAGAAAGTTCCTTTAGTGATCCGTTTGCCCTGAGCTTGTCGAAGGGCATGGATTTTGACAGTTCCGTTCATGGTTCGACAAGCTCACCACGAACGTGTTTATGGGACGCAATACAGGAATAGTTGTCACGTTTGTGCAGTGTACGGAAGGTCACGCGTCTTTTCAAACCGTCGAAAGGAATGCACATGGAGAGGTTGGTTCCATCCGATATCGAATCTTATGCAGAAGCGCATTCCATGCCGGAGTCGTCTATCTGTCGTGCTTTGCGGGAAGAGACCCATCGGACCATGGAGCATCCCCACATGCTGGTGGGGCCGTTAGAAGGGGCGTTCCTCAAAATGATGACGATGCTGGTGGGCGCAAAGCGCGTGCTCGAGATCGGGATGTTTACCGGCTACAGCGCCTTCTGCTTTGCCGAAGCCCTCCCGGTGGACGGAACGGTGATCACGTGCGAAATCGATGAAAAGGCTGCCGCCCTGGCTCGGCGCTATATCGCGCAAGCTCCGTGTGGAAATAAAATCAGCATTCGCATGGGACCGGCCCTCGACACGATGAATTCACTAGCCGGTCCGTTCGATCTCATCTTCATCGATGCCGACAAGATCAATTATCTCAATTACTACCGGCGTTCGCTCGACCTGCTTGCTCCGAACGGTATCATCTTGATCGACAACGTGCTGTGGAGCGGCGAGGTCTTGAAACAGCCGCCACCGGATGTCTCCACTGCCGCAATTCAGGAGCTGAATCGTACGGTCGCATCCGATCCGCGTGTGACAGCCGTACTGGTTACGATCCGAGATGGAATTTTGGTGGTGCGGAGAGCTGGAGGGTAGAACTCGGTAATTCCAGGTTCCGTTACTCCTCCTACTTGTGATATCTGTATCGACAGACATGATCTAGTTTAATACCTCGTTATGGCGACCACCGGTCATCGCCACTTCCTCTACTTCATCCAGCGCAGCTCCATTTCTCTGTCGGTTCATGGGCTTGTGCAGATTGCAGGAATGAAGAACAGTATTCTTTTAGAGGGCAAGGGTATTGCTGTGAGCGTTAGCAATATAGGAGCTTAAAAAACGAAGGCTGCGAGAACCACGCGACCTTTCTCTTGTCGTGAACGACTCGGTGGAGGAACCCATGAATAATATCAATAAGACGACTGACCAAGAGCACATGAGAGCCGAGATGGATAAGCTCATCGCATCCCTGGATTTGCCGGAACTGAACAAGGAATTCATGCGGGCGCGATGGTTGGAGCTGGTCATGTGGATGGATGGGAAGGCCAAGGAGTCTGTGTGGTGGTATCGCAGGTTGCGTCTGGCGACGATCATCGGCGGCGTGATCGTGCCCGCGCTTGTCAGTTTGAATATCGGCAGTGACATGCAAGGCCTGATTCAAACGCTCACGTTCATCGTCAGCCTTGTGGTGGCGTTGAGCGCTGCTGTGGAAGAGTTCTTTCGTTACGGCGAGCGGTGGCGGCACTACCGGCAGATGACCGAATCGCTCAAGAGCGAAGGCTGGCAGTTTCTGCAACTGAGCGGACCCTACGCCAACCAAACGCATGCTCAAGCGTATCCGGCCTTTGCGACGCGGGTTGAAGAACTCAGTCGAGAGGAAGTCGAGACCTACATCACGCAAGTCTTCAAAGAAAAAAAAGGCGGGGATGATAAGGCGTCTTCAGTGCCCTAAACACTCAAGGTGGAGTGGGTCTCTTGGGAGGAATGCTGCATGAAACCCCATGCCTTCGTCGCGATGCCGTTCAGCGTGAAAAAAGACAACCAAGGCACCGAGATTGATTTTAATCGGGTCTATACGGAGCTTATTCGGCCGGCGCTGGAAGCCGCAGGGCTCGAGGTGTTCAGAGCAGACGAAGAGGAGCGCGCAGGTGACATTCGTACGGACATGTTTCAGGAATTGCTTCTGGCAGATTTGGTTGTCGCCGACATTACGCTCGATAATCCCAACGTCTGGTACGAACTCGGGGTGCGCCATGCGTTGCGGGCGCGCGGCGTTGTCTTGATCAGTGGTGGGCGAGTACCGACCGCGTTCGACCTCTACACCGATCGCAAGTTACGCTACTCCATCAAAGACCGCGGGCCGGATCTCGGTGCGCTGGAACAGGACAAGACAAGACTGACCGACATGGTGAAGCAGACCATGGAGTCATGGCACGGACGTAAGGTGAGTCCTGTCTATCACCTTTTGCCGTATCTGCAAGAGCCCGATTGGAAGTCGCTCCGCATCGGAGA
This sequence comes from Nitrospira sp., assembly GCA_037445435.1. Lineage (GTDB taxonomy): Bacteria > Nitrospirota > Nitrospiria > Nitrospirales > Nitrospiraceae > Nitrospira_D. Next base: position 22,835 of record JBBIKN010000037.1, read on the forward strand.
CGCCCGAGAATTTTGGGCACGACATAAGGACTGGGAAGGGCGCATCACCTTAGCCAGAAAGGCCGGCCGAATCGGCGATGTCCTCGTGCTTGCCGATGAGGCCCCGGTCGCCGCCTTTCGAGCGGAGGCCTGGATCAGCGCCGGCGAAGCGTTGCGCAAAGCGGGACGATTTACGTTTGGACTGGAGCAGCTTGACCGAGGCCTCGCTGTGGAACCGTACAATTTGCGAGGACTCCGGGAGAGAGGAATCTGTCTGCAACGGCTGGCGTTGGAAGGCAAGCCGGGCCATTCGTTGGACCGTGCGCGGGCTCATTATCGAGAAGTACTGGAGAAATTCCCGGTCGATCCCGAGACCTGGGCCTTGCTTGGCCGTGTTGATAAAGATGCGTGGGTGACCGCTTGGCAGCAGTCCGGAAAAACGCCCGCACAGATGCGAGATGAAGCTGCCTATGAAGACGCGTTGCTGCGGGCGGCGATCAAAGGTTATGCCACCGCCTATCGACGCAATCCCGGCCATTATTACTCCGGCATCAATGCCTTGACCCTCATGCACCTCCATCGCCATTTGACAAATGATGGCCGCTACGACAAGGAGATGGCGACGATGGTCGGAGCCGTACGATTCGCGGCGGAAATTGAAACTGATGCCAACCAGATCTTCTGGGCCAAGGCGACGCTCGGCGATCTTGAAATCCTGGTTGGGACACCGGACAGTACCAAAGCTGCTTTTAAGGAAGCTGTCGCAAAAAATGACAAGGATTGGTTTGCGCTGAACTCCAGCCGCGCTCAGCTTCAGTTGCTTATGAACCTGGGATTCCAGCCGGATAACGTGGAAGCCGGCCTGGCGGTCTTCGACCGGGCGTTACAGAAACTTACTACGCCTGAGGATAAATGGCAGCCGCGACAGGTGTTCCTCTTCAGCGGTCATCTGATCGATGCGCCGTCCAGGCCGACTCCGCGATTTCCCGCGGCAAAGGAACCGGTCGCGGCGCAAAAGATTGCCGAGGCCTTGCAGAAACTGGGTGCTGGGCCGGAGGATTTGGCGCTTACACAGGGAGCCTGTGGCGGCGATCTGCTCTTCACGGAGGTCTGTCTGCAGCGCGGAGTGAAGGTGCAATGGTTGCAGCCGTTCGACGAACCGACCTTTATCCAGAAATCAGTCGTCTGTCACAACGAAACCTGGCGCGAGCGATATCTCACGGCCAAAGCCAAATTGACGACGAACATTCGCTCGGCTCCCGGAAGTCTAGGCTCTCCTCCGAAAGGCGTCGATCCGTACGAACGCTGTAACCTCTGGCTCCTCTATACGGCCCTGTCCTATGGCATCAGCAAAGTCCAATTCATCTGCCTCTGGGACGGGGGTGGAGGCGACGGCCCCGGTGGCACGGCGCACATGTATGAGGAAGTCAAGAAACGGACCGGTCAGGTGGTCTGGATCGATCCCCGAAGCCTGTAGCGTGCTCTCCCGGGATGAGTGGGATGGGCTTACAACGGAAACGTGGCCACCTCATTTCCCATTCGGAGTTGCAGGACGAGTCGCGTAGCGTTGGCGGGGACCGCAAACACGATGGTGCCTTCTTTCGCGCTATGGGCATCCACCAAATCGTTGAGGTTACCGGTTGGAGCCCGCAGAACGTCATCGACGAGCAGGCGAAAGTTGCTATCTCCGAAGTTTGTTGTCATCGGTCCTTCATTCGTCACTCGCACGACCATCCGAAGCGAGAAGAGGTCGGGCTGTGAGCGTTCCATCTGGGCGGTCAGCACTTTATACACGCAGGACGTCACATGATCCTTCAATCGAGCTTCTTGCCCTACTCGGAGCGCAATGGGGGCTTCGATCGGGGCAGAATGGGGGATTGTGGTGGCTGTAATCAGCTCGATGTTCTCACCCTTCTCAAGGGCTGGAGGGGCCACGATGTTGCGAGAAGACATAGAGTTCTGCGACGATCCAATCTCCAGGGACACGTTGTTGGAAACGTTTGCGTCTGGAAGCGGAGCATAGAGTGCCGTGAACACCACCCACACGCTCAGTAGGAGTGCGATTAGAAGCACTCCCATTATGACGGGTGTGGATCGCCAGAGCTGCCTATTGGGGAACAGCCACGGTCTCTGAAGATTAGTCGGAAATGCGTTGATGAGTTGCTCAACATCGAAGTTCCACCGCTTATCGGTCAACTCGTGAGCCTGACGATGAGCGAGGGGGTCCAGCTCATCGGGGAGCAAATCCATCGTGGGGACCGATGCGCCACCTACCAAGACCGGTACCACTCGAATCTTTCTTTTTAATGCGGCGGCAATTTCTACCCGTACCCAATCATTGGGGTCTTCAAGGCGAGGCTTTCCTGATTTATCGCGGGCGGTCGCCCACTCAGGCCCGATCATGGCGAGTAAGACATCGCAGGAACTCACTGCCTTCTGAAGCGCTTCTGTGTAATCGACACCTGGTTCAATCGTATCGATATCCATGAAAATGGACTCAGCGCCGAATCGCTCCTTGAGTTGGTCGGCCAAACGGCCCGTCCAACCGGCACTATCCTCCCGTCGATAGCTGATAAAGATGCCGCTCATGGTGCCCTCCCTTCTCAACAAGGCCTCCTGGTCCGTCTCTCTATGCATGGGCAATACCAATCCGCAAATCACGACGCCCTATTTCATGTCATTCTCAGGCGTTCTTTGTCCCAGGGGGTGTGGAGAATCGACGAGGGTTCATAACGATTAGGATAAAGGTCATTCCCTCACTCAAGACGCATCGTGGGTCAGGCTGTGGAGTTGAGAACGTCCAGTCATCTCGTCTTCCTCAGCCTCACTGGTCCGTACCAGTTTCGATACAGGACTGAATCGGTTTAGATTCACCGTTAATCGCGTACCATCACTACAGAATCCTTCGCTGCTTCGTCGCAACTAGTCGAGGGCGTCACAATCCTGTATTCTTCGGTCGCGTAGTTTGGCTTAGGG
>JBBIKN010000038.1:0-25676 GCA_037445435.1 Nitrospira sp.
GTCGCCCAAGTGATTACGTCTGGCTCGCCCACGTGCCCCGGCGTGGCATTAACGTTCGATCTCTGTCCCGTACGGAAAGGGTCCGGCTACGATCAGCCATTGATGGACTATCTGACCACACACCGTATCCCCGCCACATTCTTCATATCAGGTAAGTGGATGGCCAAACACGAACCGGAAGTGGAGCATCTGTTAAGCCTGGGATTTTTCGAAGTGGGGACGCACGGTGAGGTGCATGCCCACCTTCCCATGCATGATGCCGACGAACAGCGCACGGAGATCCTTGGCCCAGTCAAAACACTCCGAAATTACTATGCCCATGAGGCCACGTTGTTTCGGCCACCGTATGGGGAATACAACGACCTGACTGTCGCCGTGGTGAACATGCTCGGCCTACGTTTCGTCCAATGGAATATCGAATCGGGCGATCCGGACCCCACACTCTCTGCCGAGCAGATCCTCACCAGAGTCGCCACGCGTGCCAAGCCAGGAAGCATCATCGTTTTCCATGCGAACGGCAAAGGCAAGCACACCCGGCGAGTGATCGAACAACTCACATCAGACATCCTGCCCCGGAAAGGGCTCCATCCCATGACCGTCAGCGGCCTTCTGAACTGTACGTCCTCAAACCCATGACTGGCTCGATCATCAGAAACATGGATCCGGACGATCGTGAGACCGTCGTCCAGCTACTCGGTGAATCCGATCCCTGGAAACGACTGGGCTACTCGAAGGACGATTGGAACCGCATCTTTTGTCCGACTCCACAGGGACGAGACTGCTACGTCGCTCTCCTCGAAGGGCAAGTGGCAGGCGTCGCGATTGTGAAGCAAAAGTTTCTGTTGGGCGACTATCTGGAGCTTCTGGGAGTAGCCGTATGGGCGCGCCAGAAGGGAATCGGCGGTCAGCTGCTGCGGCACATCGAGGAGCTGGTCTTTAACAGAACCAAGAATCTCTTTGCCTGCGTGTCGGATTTTAACGAAGCAGCTCGGGCCTTCTACAAGAAACATGGCTATCAAGAGATTGGACCTATGCCGAATTTTCTAATCCCCGGCAGCGCTGAAATTCTCTTGCGCAAGACGGCAGGACCCGCCAGAAGGAGCTGATGGCTCATAGCTTAATGGAAATGGTATAAAGTAAATTGAATCCGATTCTTTCCATTGGCCATACGCTCTTCTCATGAAAGTCAAAAAACTCCTCCACACCCGCATGCGGGTCAGCGATTTGGACGAGACCATCCGATTTTACACAACCATCCTTGGGCTTGAGGTCGTGGAACGAAAGACCTCTCCGCGAGGATCTCAGTTGGCCTTCTTGAAGGTACCCAACAGCGACGAACTGATCGAACTGACCAGTTTTCCTCCGAGTGGGCCGGTCAAGGTCCAAGAAGATCTTGTTCATCTGGCCTTCCAAGTCGAGAATCTTGACGAGACCATCGCCTCGCTCAATGCCATGGGGGTGAAGATTACCGACGGCACCACGAAGACTTCCTCCGGCAGCCGGTTCATCTTCATTGACGCTCCCGACGGCTATGAAATCGAGCTGATCGAGCGGCCGGCAGGAGTGAAGATCGTCTAACTTACAAGCCGTGCCAAACGCCACATAACAAAAATAGAGCCGTAAGTTCCTACCTCCCGCCTACATTGACGTTTTGGCTTCCTCCGAAGTACCTTCTTTCCTCAACTCACGGAGGCGTTTCACGAATGAGGAGGAGAGATGAAGAATGGCTTTTTCCGTGGACATGGTCTTGGCAATGACTACCTGGTTGTGGATCCCCAGGAACTGACGTTCAAGCTGACGCCGAAGAATATCAAGTCGGTCTGCGACCGTAACTGGGGTGTAGGCAGCGACGGGATTTTGGCTCTGGTTCCGTCGAAGAAGGCTGATTTCGGGCTACGCATTTTCAACCCGGACGGCAGTGAGGCTGAAAAATCAGGGAACGGCCTCAGGATCTTCGGCCGCTATCTGCATGCGACAGGCAAAACAAAGAAAACGCACTTCACGGTCGAGACAAAGGGCGGGGTGGTCACTATTGCTCTGCATGTAGACCGACATGGCGATGCAGCCGCCGCGACCGTCGAGATGGGGATCGCCACGTTCAAGCCAGATGCCCTCCCCTGTTCTCTTCACGTACCCGAGTTGATTCAGCAACCGATCGAGGCAGCCGGACGCACACTAACGTTTACCGGCGTGAGTGTGGGCAATCCCCATTGCGTGGTTTTTAAACCGGTGGGGGAATCATGGTCGCGGGGAGAATTGTTATCACTCGGCCCCGCCTTGGAGAACCATGACCTATTCCCAAAGCGGACCAACGTGCAACTAGCCGTCCCAACCGGGCCTAAGGAAATCTTCATTCTGATTTGGGAACGAGGCGCCGGAGAAACACAGGCTTCCGGCTCTTCATCCTGTGCGGCAGCCAGCGCCGCGGTACGCTTGGGACTCGTGGCGAGCCCCGTCACCGTGAAAATGCCGGGGGGCGTGCTGGACATCGACGTGGCTCCGGACTTCGGACTCACCATGACAGGACCGGTCGCCGAGGTCGCTCGCGGAACACTGAGCCCGTCGTTTGTCCGGGGATTGAAATAGCGCCTCATCGATCGTCATCGGTCATCCGCAAGAAATATCTGGCCTACTCTTGGTAGTCTACGGTTAATACAGGACGGTTGAGGCATGACGGTAGATCTTCTCCAGTCCAAACTCGCCCATCTGCCCGATAGCCCCGGCGTCTATCTGTTCAAGAACGAGCAAGGAGAAATCATCTACATCGGAAAGGCCGCCGTGCTTGCAGACCGCCTCCGTTCCTATTTTCAGAAGGGTGCAGACCATAACCCCAAGACCGGTCTTCTCGTCAGCCAGATTACTGACATCGAGACGATGGTGACCCGATCCGAGCTTGAAGCTCTGATCCTTGAAAGCAACCTGGTCAAGCACCACAAACCTCGCTTCAACATCGTGTTGCGGGACGACAAGCAGTATCCCTACGTACGGCTGCCCATCAAAGATGAGTTCCCCCGACTCTCGATCGTGCGACGCGTGCAAAAGGACGGGGCTCTCTACTACGGCCCCTATACACCGGCGAACGCACTTCGGGAGACGTTGAAAGTCATCAAACACGTCTTCCCCCTCGCCACCTGCACGATCGACATCGATGGGACTGCCGACCGAGCCTGCATCGAATTTGAGATCAAGCGGTGCATGGCGCCTTGCACCGGCCATCAATCGAAGGAGGAGTACCATCAGATCGTCAGGCAGGTTCGTCAGTTTCTGGAGGGCCGTGATCGCGAGTTGCTGGATGATCTCCGCAGCCGCATGGATGCAGCGGCGGAGCGGGAAGAGTTCGAGGAAGCTGCCCGATTGAGGGACCGCCTCTTTAAGATAGAACGAATGCTGGAAAAGCAACGGATCACACAGACTTCGGCAACCGATCAGGACGTCATCGGTTTAGCCAGGCAAGGGTCGGCGGTAGACCTTCAGATTCTGTTCGTGCGAGGCGGCTTGCTGATCGGGCGGAAGGATTTTTTTTGGCCTCACTCCGCCGATGTGCCCGATGAGGAGCTCGTGCATTCCGCCATCGAACAGTTCTACAACAAGGACGGACAGCCACCGAGAGAGGTTCTCGTCCCCACCGACCTCGAAGACGCCGCACTGATTCAGCAATGGTTATCCGAAAAGCGAGGTGAGGCCGTTCGTGTCCGGTCGCCTGAGCGCGGCGCCAAGCATCAGCTGGTTCTCTTAGCCGAGGAGAATGCCGCTGCCGCGGTCGCGGATCACTTGCGGGATGAGGAACTGGACCGGCAGGCGGGGGAGGAGTTGAAACGGCTGCTGCGACTGGACCACGCTCCACGCCGGATTGAAGGGTTCGACATCTCCAATACGATGGGCAACCAATCAGTCGCCTCGATGGTCGTCTGGGAAGACGGACAGATGAAGAAGGCGGACTATCGGCGATTCAAGATTCATACGGTCACGGGTGCCAATGACTTCGCCAGCATGAAAGAAGTTGTGACGCGTCGCTATGGACGGGAGGAGAACCTCGCTCGGCCGGATCTGATTCTCATCGACGGCGGCTTAGGCCAGTTGGCTGCCGCGCTTGAGGGACTCAAAGGAGTTGGACAACAGGACCTGCCGATTCTCGGGTTGGCCAAGGCCCGTGGCGACAAAGAAGAGCGTGTTTTTCTGGCGGGAAGAAAAAACCCGATCATGCTCAAGCCGCAATCCCCCTCCACCCATCTCCTCCAGCGCATTCGCGACGAAGCCCATCGTTTTGCGATCACGTTCCATCGAAAGCTGCGGGGCAAATCATTGGTTTCCTCCAGGCTCGATCAGGTCTTCGGTATCGGTGAGATTCGGCGCAATCGACTCTTACAGCAATTCGGCAGTCTGGACCAACTGGCTTCGGCCAGCGATGAAGCCCTACGAGAGGCCGGGCTTACTGAGGAGGCGGTCCTGAATCTCCGGAGAACGCTTAGCAAATAGTACCCATCAGTCCCAATTTGCCGCCTAGAATAGGTATCTCAAACTGAACGTTCCTAAATGCACGTACGCATGGTATGTCCCGTTGACGGTCGGATTTAAGTTATTGATGACCGTACGCGATTCGTAGAACCATTCTTGATAAGCAAGATCGAGCCCGATTCCTTTCGGCCACAGAGCAGTTTCTCCACTACAAGGGATCAGTCCTAGAAATCGCCCTGCCCCTTTACAGAGTACGCCCACCCCAAGAGACAGCGTGTGAGCAGGCAACGAAATGATGCCTGGATTAAAAGTCCGATCGGGAACCGGGTCTTCCGTATACGTATAGCCGGACCGGACTGCAATCTCCCAGTGCGGCAACCATCGTGGATACAGCCACCTATACTCGGTTCCAAGTGCAATCACCGGCACGTTCTTCCACTCCTGAGGCTGCGGAATCGTCGCTCCGCTCGACAGGCGCACATCAAGGTTCCTATTCAGGCTCCACCCCACATATTCGGCATCGAGCTCGACCTTCCATTCTCTGTCGTCGGTGCGCACAGGCCAGAACGCGATGGCCCCGGTAAACATCTGCGGTAGCACCAGATCCGTGGAGGCATCGGCGACCCGCGCTCCGTTGATTAATAGCGATCCATTCAGCGGCAAAACCGCTTGACTGCGATAGACCAGTCCGACCGAGACGATCGGTTTTCCAGCGTCGTTCCTCACAGGGGTAAAGAGCAGACTGGCAGCCACTCCCGCTCCGGTCCCTGTACCGTTCAGTTCGATCGACGCTCCGGCTGGAATCCCCAAGCCTCCGCCACTGATCTGCTTCTGTTCAACATGTCCTTCGCCCAGAAAGCCTGCAAATGTATAGATATCAGCGCTCACGCCTATCGACAGCTGCTCGCTTATCTTGTACGCGATCGTGGGTTTGACGGCAATCAGCGGCAACTCCGCCGAGGTCACGGCCGTGTTGAACGGGCCGTCGATTGGAAATCGGGTTCTTAAGCCAAACGGCGAGTTCATTCCCAATCCAATGGTGATAGCCGACAAACGAGGCACCCCGAGTGCTGCTAGGTTGGCGCTCAGATAGGTGTGTCCCGGAGGCGGGAAGCTAACGCTTCCACCGAAATCTCCACGGCTATCAACCCCGGAAATACTTTTCGTTTTGATGGAACCACCCATAAGCGCGATGCCGAAGACCGCCTGTATGCCGTGAAGTTGCGTAAGACCGGCCGGATTGTACTGAATCGCTGAAGGATCGTCGGCCTGAGCTGCGAAGGCGTTCCCCTGACCTGCCGCAGCGGCCCCCTGTGGTTGAAAACGCAGCGCTTGTGTCATTGCGATTCCTGGACGCAGAAGCAGAACCCCCACAGCGATTATTTCTGCGACCAATGTGCGGCGAGATCGGTAACTCAATGAAGTAGCCCTTGGCATGGGATGATCTCGTGTTCTTCCTGGTCTCTGTATGATGAATGTTGCCATAGGCCAATAGCTGATTTGCCCTCATTAAGAATAGGCCCGTATAGCCCTATTTGTTGTGCTCTATCAAAAATTTGTTAGGCTCTATCAAAAGTTTTTACAATTTCATATAATGCCGCTCCATTCTGATTCCTCTCTATTTGGAGGCGGCCATGAGACAGACAGAAAAAAAACGCCCCTTTCCTCGTCAACTTTTTGAACAGCTTCCAAAACCAGAATGTGCATCTTTCATCGAAGCCCTTCATTACATGACAGAAGCAAACACGACAGCCGATGTCAAAGATGCACTCGTTCAGTTCCAACATCTGTTTCCTTTTTCACGCGTGATCGGTGGTCTCGCCCGCCTGACGTCAAATGGCAGTTTCGATGGATTTACCAATGTCATCAATGTGAGCTATCCCGAGGAATGGATTAAGCTCTACTGGCAAAACGGCTATTTCGAGGTCGACCCGGTCTTCCAAACCGCCCTAAGTAAACCCGGCACCCAACATTGGGGAACCACGTACCGTGGGGCAACCTCTCCCAAGCAGCTGGAATTCATGGCGACCGCCAAGGAATTTGGGTTGGGCGATGGGATTACCACCGGATCCGCCGATCCTGCATGCAGGGTCGCAACGTTCTGTTCGTTTGCCTCAGCCGGCAGCGTGGATGCTGCGCGCTATGTCCCTTTGATCGAGTATTTTGGGTACTACGTTCATATGGCGCTATTACGCACAGCCCCTGCCAAGGCCCAGTCCATGGATCGGTGTGTCAAAAAGCTAACCCTCAGAGAGTTAACGATCCTCAACTGGGTCAAGAACGGCAAGACGAATTGGGAAATCGCCCAAATCATGGGTGTGACTGAGCGCACAATTCGTTTTCACGTCGAAAGCATCTTCTCCAAACTGGATGTCACATCGCGGTCCCAAGCGGTTGCCACTGCCATTGAACATGGCTTACCGAATGTGGTTTAAGCGTTCCGCTTAGAACCTGATGTGACGGCAGCCCCATCCTATGGATGTCACGCTATAGCCGGAACTGGTACAGCTTTGTTAAAGGATGATGTCCGGCCCGATACGACCTCTCCTATGGGTGTCCGAATCGTAGAGATCCACTCCAGAAAGTCAGGTCGCTTTTGCATGTTCTCTTCGTCAAAGCGAACCATGTCATAGAGCGCCGCGACCGCTCCCGCTCCGGCAGGTGGAAGTTTTACGACCGGACCGATCGGTTCACAGGGGAACCCAAGCATGCGAAGGGCTCGTAAGAACCGTTGCTCGACTTCAAGATAGTAGTACCGAATGTCGTTCTCTACCGCCCATTGGTAAATCCCTTTTAAAATTCCCAGCATAATTTGGGTCGAAAGTTTCGGGTCTCGAATGTCAGGATTCACGGCAAGCCTCGTGATCTCGGCCGTATCCTCCTCTTTCCTTATGACATATCCCTGTGGAAGGAGCGCACCAAAATCATTCTCCAACATGAATTTGCCCGACGAAGGGAGAAGGCGCGCCATGCCAAGCAGGACCCCATCATATCCAAAGAGTCCCACCGTTTTTCCCCACAGGTCATAGATATCCACCTCCTGGCCATCCTCCGTCGGGGACACCCATCGTAATGTTTCGGCAAAGACGCGATGTCGTAATCGATAGGCCTGTCTTAAGTCGGCCTCTTCTGTGACTGTCTTAATCAGGAATTCTCCTTCGTAGAAAGCGATTTCTCGTTCCGTTCCGGCGGTTTCGACTTTCATATGCTGCCTCCTTGTGGGTTAGGGCTGGTGTATAGACCCGTCTGATCAGTAGAAATAGGGCCGTTTAGGGAACGGCTATCTCCCGGTTGCCTAATAGAGGGTCCGGATGGTTCCATCTCAGTAGAAATACGTCACCTGGCGGAGACGCCAGGTGATTTGCCAGGTCCTTCTCGCGTAAAAGAACCCGTATAACGTCCTGGGTCTAGTAGGATTACTAACTATCCAGTGTATGGGATCGAGGAAAAGGAGGATGGTGGCGTGACAGAAGGCAAGACCAGTTTTCAATTATTGGAGGGAGGGCTTCGGTCAACCTCAGCATTGTCAAAGGCCCAGTCGACACGCCCCCCAAAGGAATCTGTCGAGCTCTACCAGTTGAAGCCATGCGTAGGCGAATTAACGACCGCGTTCAAAGCGACTGAAAGCCGCTTGAGTAAGCTCTTGGAAGATCGCGCCCGTATTGGTCGAGACTTGCATGACGGTGTACTGCAGTCGTTGTATGCCATCGGCTTGAACATTGAGACGGCTCAGCGGACGAGGAACGATCAAACGGCGGAGGCGAAAGAGGCCGACGGCCGGATGATCCGCCAGATCAATCAGCTGATTCATGAGGTCCGTGGGATGATTCGCGAGTTAGAATCGGGAAGTGTCCAGGAGTTCGACTTATCGTCAGAACTCTCCGCGTTGTGCACGACTTATGAACAAACAGGCCGCTTACAGGTGAAGCTGGATCTCCAGCACAGTGCCATTGATGTGCTGACGAAGGAGGAGGAGCGAGAAATTTTAAATATCGCGCGTGAAGCTCTGAGCAACTGCGCGCGCCACGCCAACGCAAGCCGGGCTGTCGTGTCGATTCGCATGCGAGAAGCAAGAATTCGGGTGAGCGTCCATGACGATGGGATTGGATTTTCGACAGCGGTCGGACGATCACGGGGATACGGGCTTGCCAATATGGAGGCTCGAGCCAAACGACTCGGTGGGGCGTTGCGGATTCAGTCCAAGACCGGAGAGGGTACGCAAGTCATCGCGGAGTTTTCTTTAGAACCTCTTTTGAGTACCGTATGAAACAATCATCGACCAGCATCGTTCTGATTGACGACCATGAGATGGTCCGTAGAGGGCTACGTGCTCTGCTTCACCTCGAACCGGATATGACGATCGTCGGAGAGGCGGCGACTGTGGCAGACGGTATAGCAACCGTTGAGCGTCTCGCTCCTCAGATGGTACTACTTGACGTGAAGCTTCCCGACGCATCGGTCACCGAAGCCTGTCGACGGCTTCTGGCCGTTTCTCCGAAACTTCGAATCCTCGTCCTTACCAGTTATGCCGAGGATTCCACGGTGATGGCTGCAGTGCAGAACGGAGCTCATGGATACGTGCTGAAGGATGTTCGAATGGATGACCTCATTCGCGCCATTCGTACGGTCGCCGGTGGCCACGGGTATCTCGACCCGCGAGTGACTCAGCAAGCCTTGCATTGGATTCGAACCAGTTCACACTTGGGAGCGACGTCCCATGGAACGTCCCGACTGTCCCCACAAGAGCGCTTGATCCTTCCGCTTTTAGCTGAAGGAAAAACCAACAAGGAAATCGCCGTCCAGCTTCGCCTGAGCGATAAAACTGTGAAAAACTACCTGGCCAATATCTTTGATAAGCTTCATGTCAAGCGTCGTACAGAAGCCGTGGCTTGGTTCATGAAAGAGACGCATGTGCCCAGTGCCGCACGTAGTCCAAAATTTTAAGGCTCGTACAATTTGCCTGTGCCCCCTCGCTCTTCTTCCTCGTAACCTCACCTGATCTTCACGCCCCCCTGGCATCGAAAAACCCGTAGGCACTATACTAGCCTTGAGATTCGCGTTCCAAGATTGCTCACATGCGGTGGGCAGAGACCTAGGGGGCTCTTCTTTATGAGTGCGCCGCTGCCTACTGATAGTTCGATATCCACCGAACTCCTCGCTCTACGTCGCCAGGTGTGTGAATTGCAGCAGGCATTGGCTGAAGCTCAACATGGCCGTCCTCCATCACACCTATCGGCACTTGGTGCCGCCCAACTGGGAACGTGGGAGTGGGAAGCCCACACGAATCGCGTCATATGGTCGCCGGAAACAGAACAGATTTTCGGACTCCCCTCCGGTTCATTCGACGGCACCTATCAGGGATTCTTCACATTTGTCCATCCGGACGACCGTCAGAGACTTGGTGCTGCTCTAGCAAAGGCTGTCGAAGACAAGAGTCCTTACAGAATCGAACATCGAATCATCACGCCAGATGGAGCCGTTCGGTGGGTGGCCTGCCGTGGTCATGCCATGTTCAGAGAACACGAACCGGTGACAGGCATGGCCGGTACAATTGAAGATATTACCGTCCGCAAAGAGTTGGAACTGGCTCAGCAGGATCTTCGCGACACGCTCGAAGCCCAAGTCCGTGAACGGACTGCAGGACTCGAGCAAGCCATCACCGACCTCAAGCAGGAAGTCGAGCGGCGACAACTGGCCGAATCTGCACTCAAGGCGAGTGAGCGGCGCTACCAGTCGTTATATGAACAGAACCCCTTCATGTATTTCACCCTTACAGCGGACGGCATCGTGTTGTCCGTCAACCGCTTTGGGGCTGATCAACTGGGATATCTGAAGGAAGACCTGATCGGCCAGTCTATCGTGAAATTATTTGATTCCAATGACCAACAGACAGTGCTGACACAACTAAAGGACTGTGCAGCCACTCCTTACACGGTGTTTCAGTGGGAGGTACAAAAGATCCGCAAGGACGGAGTCAGGCTGTGGGTCAAAGAACGAGCACGGGCGATTCATGACCAAACAGGTGAACTCCTCATTCTGGTAGTGTGCGAAGACATCACCGGGCACAAGCGGACAGAACATCAGCTCCAAGAAACTTCGCGCCTGCTCCGAACCCTCGTGAACGAATCCGCACTGCCTCTCGTCAGTCTCGATCGACACGGGCGCGTCACCAGCTGGAATCAGGCTGCGACACGCCTATTCGGTTGGTCCGAAGAGGAGGTCCTTGGCCATGAACTGCCCTATGTCCTGCCTGGCGAAGAAGCCGCAGCCGATGCACTGTGGCACGCAGGAATTCTCGGAGAGTTAGCCGGTCCTATCGAGCTGACACGCCGCCGCAAAGACGGTGCGATTCTTGACCTTCTCCTCTGGCCCGTCTTCGTTTACGACGAGTTCAAGCAGGTCTCTGTTGCCATCGGCATCTATGTGGATCAGTCGGATTTGAAGCGGGCTGAGGAGGCCAAGATCAAGAGCGAAGCCAGACTCCGCTCATTCCTGGATACGCTGGACGATCTCGCCTTTGAATTTGACGAGGAGGGGCGCTACCTCAATGTGTGGACCCGCAATGAAGACAAATTACTGCTTCCGAAACAGGATCTCGTCGGCAAGCGATTGACGGACATCTTTGGACCGGAGACTGGCGCCCATTATCTCGAGACGATTCGTCACGTCATTGCCACAGGCGAAGCTGCAACCGTGGACTATACGGTATCGCTGGGTAAGGAAGCACGAGACTTTTCAGGGATTCTCACGCTCATTCCAGGGAGCGGAGCGGATCACGCCACAGTCGGCTGTCTCGTGCGGGATGTCACGGAGAGGCGCCGCATCGAAGAGCAGATTCGGGAAAGTGAAGCTCGATGGCGGGCCCTCTACGAACATGCCGGAGTGGGGATTGCTCAACTCAGCATGGACGGGCAATTTCTCCGCGTGAACCCCCGCTTATGCGAAATGTTGGGGTATCCATCGGAGACGATGCTCCAACGAAAGTTCCACGATTTGACACACCCTGACGATCTTCCCATGAGCCTTGCTTGCGTCAACCAATTGGTTGACGGAACACAGCCATCGTTTTCGATGGAGAAGCAGTACCGCCGGCGCGACGGCACCTGGGCATGGGGCGCCTTGACCGTGTCGCTGGTCCGCACTGCTTTCGGTGATCCAGCCTACTTCATCGCTGTTATTCAGGATATTGACGATCGGAAGCAAGCCGAGCAACAGTTGCGAGAGAGCGAACAGGCCATTCGATCTTTTCAAGAGGCGACGGCGGCGCCGGGGCTGACCTTCTACCGACGGATGCAGATCATTCTGGAGCTCGGGTGCCGTAGATTCAAGTTGCCCATCGGCATGCTCACTCGTGTGACCGGCGATCAGCTTGAAGTGATTCAGGCGTGGCCTCCCTCCTCTGGCCTCAGCGCCGGCACACTCGTTCCTCTGTCACGAAGTTACTGCCAAACCACGCTGCAAACATCCGGTCCGACGAGTTTCGAACATGCCGGCGCATCGGAATGGAGCCGTCATCCCGGCTATGCCGCCCTGGGATTCGAGTGTTATCTCGGCACCAAACTGACAGGCCAACATACAAATCACGGAACCATTTGTTTCATGGGTCCGGATCCCTACCCGGGGAAATTCAGCGATGCGGACAACGCCTTCCTGCTGTTGATGGCCCGCTGGATCGCCGGCGAATTAGACCGGCAGGAATCAGAGCAGGCTCTGCGCACGTCCGAATTGAAATTCAGGACATTCGTTGAAACGACCCGCGACTGGGTCTGGGAGGTCAACGAGCACGCCGTCTACACCTACGCCAGCCCGCGTATTCGAGACATTCTTGGATATGAACCGGATGAGGTGATCGGGAAAACCCCGTTCGACTTGATGCCGCCGGACGAGGCTCTCAGGGTCGCCGACTTGTTCGGCCCTATTGCGGCAGCTCAACAACCCTTTACCCTGCTTGAAAACACGAATCGCCACAAGAATGGACGCCTTGTTGTACTTGAAACCAGCGGCACACCCATCTTCGACAGCGCCGGAACTTTTCGCGGCTATCACGGAATTGATCGGGACATTACGGACCGCAAAGGAACCGAGGAAGCCCTGCGTGCAAGCGAGCGTAGACTTCAGCGCTTCGTGGCTGAAGCTCCAGTCGGACTATGTATCCTCGATGAAAACTGGCGGACGATCAGCGCGAACAAAGCCCTGTGCGAGCTAACAGGCTATGAAGAACATGAGATTGTGGGAAGCTCCTATGCCCTCTATACACACCCGGAGGACCTGGCGGCCAACGTTGTGTTGACGGATGAGTTTTTCCGCGGCATTCGATCGGAATATACCTGCGAAAAGCGATACATTCGTAAGTCCGGTGAGATTATTTGGGTCTTGGTCAAGGCGACCCGTGTTGAGTTATCGGGCCATGCTGGGCCGCTCCTCCTCGCGGCAGTTCAAGACATTACCGAGCGTAAACTGGCCATGGAAGAACGTGAGCACCTAAGCCGCGACCTACACGACAATATTCTACAGGCGCTCTACGCGGTAGGCATGCAGTTGGAAGCCGGTAAGTTAGCGATGGGGAAATCGCCTCGGCGATCAAAAATCCATATGACTCAAGCCATTGACCAGCTGAATAGCCTGATGCTCGATGTTCGGCGGTTCATTGCCTTGCTGACACAGCGCACCACGTCGGAACTGGACTTCGGACAGACCCTGAGGCAGCTCATCGCATCGATGTCCGGCGCCGGCCAATCCGCGCCTGAACTGGACATCACAAACCCCGTACTGTCCTTCATCACTCCCAAACTGGGAGATCAATTGCTCAACATCGTACGAGAGGCTCTCAGCAATAGTATGCGCCATGCACATGCGTCTCATCGATGGGTACGACTGAGCCTGGCGGATAACGCGATCTGCTTGATCATCGGAGATAATGGGGTCGGGTTTTCGACCAAGCGTAAGCGTCGGGCCGGCCATGGATTAGGCAACATGGCCGCCCGAGCCAAACAAATCTCCGCCACCTTTGTGCTGGAGACCGCACCGGGGAAGGGAACCCGTGTACTGGTCAACGTTCCGCTGAAGAAGGGAAACGTGTATGAATAAGTCCAAACCGATTCGACTGGTCCTTGTGGATGATCATGAAGTCGTGCGTATCGGGCTCCGTGCGGTCCTCAACTTGACACCCGGCATGAAAGTTGTGGGGCAAGGTGGGCGGATGGAAGAGGCTAAGAAACTCTGTCATCGTCTTAAACCTGACCTCATCTTACTTGACATCCGATTGCCGGACGGCAGTGGGGTAGATGCCGCGCGCGAGATTCTTGCGAAATGCCCCACGACTCGCGTCTTGTTTTTGACGAGCTTCGCCGACGATCATACCGTACTCGAGGCTATTCTTTCCGGCGCGCAGGGCTACATTTTGAAGGACATCGCTTCCCATGCGTTGATCCGTGCCATTCGGACCGTAGCCTCAGGTCAGGCTTTCATCGATCCACGCTTGACGAAACATACGCTGGAATGGCTAAGGAACATGTATAGTGAGCCAGGTCAATCAAAGCGTCCTCTTCTCTCTCCACA
This sequence comes from Nitrospira sp., assembly GCA_037445435.1. GTDB lineage: Bacteria > Nitrospirota > Nitrospiria > Nitrospirales > Nitrospiraceae > Nitrospira_D. The sequence continues at coordinate 14,014 of JBBIKN010000038.1, forward strand.
AGAACAACGCCTTCTGCCGTTGGTGGCCAAGGGACTCACCAACAAGGAGATTGCCTATGATCTGCGGTTAAGCGAAAAGACCGTCAAGAACTACCTGGCGAATATTTATTCAAAGCTGAATATTGGACGCCGGTCTCAAATTGCCGCCTTCTATGCCGGAAGCTTTAAAGGCTCAGGGGCGCGCGCTATGGAGACTCACTCAACCAGCTAAACTGCTCGACAGAAGCAATTTCTGATCTCTATTCTTGGAGAGGCGCACCGGGTATCGCACGGAAGGCGCAGCTCCACCCTCGATGAGCTCCCGTTTACCGATCTCCCTTGACGTCACTCACACGCTCAAGGGACACCGTGAAGCATTGAATTGACAGCTTCGAACTCACTCACTAGGATACGCCCGGCCGCCCATTCGTCATGGACCGGCATGTCATCGTTGCACCGTGAGGAGGTCTTTGATGTCCGATTCCCGTTCGCCCGAATCCCGAGGCACCCATCAAATACCCAAGGTCTCTCCCTCAGCCAGCAATCAAGCCGAGGCGTTGTTCGAATCCATTGTCTTTGCCAGTCGATGGATTCAAGCTCCGCTCTATGCCGGACTTATTGTGGCGGAGCTGCTCTACGCATACAAATTTCTCATCGAGCTTTGGGAAATGGTGGTGCATATCAACAAGATGGAAGAAACGGTGTTCATGCTGGGCGTCCTAGGACTGATCGATGTCACGATGGTCGCGAATCTACTGACCATGGTTGTGATAGGCGGCTATGCAACATTTGTCAGCAAACTGGATTTGGAGCAGCATCCGGACCGACCGGACTGGCTGACCCACGTGGATCCGGGCACCATCAAGATCAAGTTGGCGGCTTCCTTGATCGGCATTTCCAGTATTCATTTGTTGAAAGGGTTTGTAGACGTCGCCAATGAAAATCCGGAACACCTGAAATGGAAGATCTTCATCCACATGACCTTCTTAGCGTCCGCTATCTTGCTCGCATGGACCGACAAGATCATGCAGAAGGATAGGAAACATTGAGGCAAGGAAGATACGTCCTTCTTCATCTGCAAGTCCAACACATGGACGGAGTTATGGGGCAGAGACGATTGCTTGACCACGGGAGCGAAACGACCTTAGCGAGGCGGTGATTCGGAAACCCGAGCCTCTACAACGGCCTTGATCGCCTCGGCCGTCAGAGGTTTGTCAAGGTATCCATCAAAGGAACAGGGTAGACGTATCGACCGCTGGCGGCTGATCGGGTCATGCCGCAGCCCAAGTACGCGCAACCCGGGGAAGCGCGCTTTGAGTCTTTGCACGTAGACCCAGTCGGTTTCGGATTCCAGAAGGTCGACTTCCGCAATCAGCAGTGTGGGTGAAATATCCGGGCCGATATGCCCCAATTCTTCTACCGAAACCGTCGCAACTGTATGGCCGAGCTTCTCAAGCGTTCTGGCGATGACAGTCTGACTCACGACTTCGTTCACATACACCAGAGCATAGCCCGGCTCAACCGGATCCAGCACACGATCCCCCCCCGTGCCAGTGATAGATCAAACCAGAAGCGACTACCTCTTCCCTGTTGGCTTTCGAAGTCGATCGTTCCACCCATCAGTTCAACGAGTTGTTTGGCGAGTGCCAATCCGAGTCCGGTCCCTCCGTATTTGCGTCGATTGGATCCATCGGCCTGCACAAAAGGCTGGAACAATCGGTGGGCATCAGATGTACTGATCCCGATCCCTGTATCAGTCACAGAAAAACGGATTCGGCCGGCGTTAGGCACCGAGCCGGGCAACGCTCCTGTCGGACGAGGTGCAGGCTCAATAATGAGACGGACTTCACCGCGTTCGGTGAATTTCACGGCGTTGCTGAGCAAGATGGACAGAAGACGACCAAGACGAACCGAATCCCCCCAGAGTTCCGCCGGCACGACCGAGGCGATGTCCTGACAAAGCGTAAGGCCTTTTTCTCTTGCTCGCTCTCGGTACAGAGCCATCTGCTCATCGACCACTCGATTCAAGAGGAATTTCTCTCGGCTCAGCGTCACCCGCCCTGCATCCAGTTTGGAAAAATCCAAAATGTCGTTCACGATTTCGAGCAAGGCTTTGGCCGAAAGCTTGATCGTCTCCGCACAGTCTCGTTGCTCCGGCGTAAGGTCCGTATCGAGCAGTAATTCGTCCATCCCGATGATACCGTTCATCGGCGTTCGGATCTCGTGGCTGATCGTCGCCAGAAACTCCGATTTTAACCGAGCGCCTTCAAGAGCGGCATCACGAGCCCGCACCAACTTGTCCTGACTTTCGCGTAGGTCTCTCATGGCTTGACTGGCCCGCAACATATAACGCACCCGATGTCCAAGCACAAGACCATTGATCGGCTTCACGATAAAGTCAGTGGCTCCTACGTCATAGGCTTGTGTGATCGACTGATAGTCCTCAAGTCCTGTCATGATCAGCACAGGAGTGTGGAGACCTTCAGGCACTTTTCGCAGCTCAGTACAGACCGTAAACCCGTCCATCCCCGGCATCAAGATGTCGAGAAGCACGAGATCCGGGTGCCGTTTGATAAATAGCTCGAGTCCAAGTCGTCCGCTCTCAGCTTCCTCGACTGACCAACCGGACTGTTCAAGTGCTTCACGGGCCAGCAGGCGTGCGACAGGATCGTCGTCGATAATGAGAACCGTGGGACGACGTTCGCCCATCATGCCGCCGCCCTCCTCGCTTTGCTGATTTCGTCTTGGAAAGCGGCACAGGCCTCGGCATAGTGTCGCTCCAGCTGTTTTAATGTTTCATCCGCGCGCTCGAACTCTCGGCCGGCCCCCATCATTTCCAGCTCTCGACAGTCAGAAGCTAATGCAGTAGCTCCTACCTGTGCGCTACTCGACTTCAGGCGATGGGCAGCGGCACGCAGTTCAACTCCATCCTTTGACAACACCGCACGCCGTATCCGATTGACTAACTCCGGCGACGTGTCGACGTACTGAGTTAAGACACGCGCGACAATATCCGGTTGGCCTGGTCGCTGCAGAGCGCGGATGGCGGCCAATGCTGCTTGATCAATGATCTGCGGTTCAACGTTCCGGTCCTTCTGTACGTCTGACATTTGAGAGATGTCCTGTGCTTGCTTCCCGTTCCGCCGCCATGGTGCACTCGGCGAAACGTCAGTCCCATCGACCTGGCTGAGCCTTTTCTTGGGCACCCAACGAGCAAGGACCTCTTCAAGTTGAGACAGTGTAAAGGGTTTTGTCAGGTAATCGTCCATGCCTCCGGCAAGGCATAATTCACGATCTCCTTGCATAGCATGTGCCGTTAAAGCGACGATCGGCACATGAGAAATGGATCGGTCCACGTTGACATGGGACTCTTGCGCGCTTTTCGCTTCGCGCTCCCTGATCAAGCGGGTCGCGGTGAATCCATCCATCTCCGGCATTTGGCAATCCATGAAGATGAGCGAATATTCTGCACGCTCCACTGCCGCTAGGGCTTCTCGCCCGTTCTCTGCCGTATCGATTCGGCAGTGGAGCGTTTCCAGCATGCCGCAGGCGACTTCTCGATTAACCGGGTTGTCTTCAACCAGCAGAATACGAACCTGCTCTGGTCCTCTCGTCGGAAGGACGAACGTTTCAGTGTCGATGCCGCTTTTCTCCGCGGAGGACGACAGCGACCTCCGGACCGAGTCACACTGCTTGAAATAGGCGTTAAACTTGAACGTGGATCCCGCTCCCGGAGCGCTTCGGAGATCGATATGTCCGCCCATGAGAGCGACGAGTTGCTTGACGATGGCCAGCCCGAGGCCGGTTCCACCATACTTCCTCGTCGTCGAACCATCGGCTTGAGAGAAGGCATCAAAGATATGTTCCTGAACTTCAGGCGAGATACCGATACCGGTATCCCGTACCGTCACCGACAATCCGACCCGCTCCTCTTGCTGACCCTCTAAGGACACATCCACCTCGATGATGCCCTGCTCTGTAAACTTAACTGCGTTGCCGACCAGATTGACGATGATTTGTCTCAACCGGGTCGGATCACCGAGCAAATAGGCAGGAATATCACTAGCGATGTGACGGGACAGCTTGAGCTGTTTCTTTTCAGCGTCGGGTATCGCCACGTCAACCGCTTCCTGAATCGTCCGACGAACTTCAAAAGGGATCGCCTCCAGCTGTAATTTCCCGGCCTCGATTTTGGAGAAGTCTAAAATGTCGTTGATGATGGCCATCAGTGCCGAACCGGAACGATGAATCGATTCTGTCCAGCGACGCTCCTTCTCACCGAGAGGACTTCGCAGGAGCAGCTCCGCTATACCCAACACTCCGTTCATAGGGGTGCGAATCTCGTGGCTCATGTTGGCCAAGAACTGACTCTTGGCTCGATTCGCTGCTTCCGCCGCCTCTTTGGCTTGTCGAAGCACCTCCTCCGCTGCTTTTCTATCTGTGACATCGATGTGAATCCCGACCATACGGGACGACAGCGCTTCTTCATTCTTGATGATAGTTCCTCGCGCGAGAATCCACCGATAAGAGCCATCCTTATGACGAAGACGATGCTCGTTTTCGAACACGGAAGTCCGCCCGCTCAAATAGGCTTCGATCGCACTCAATGAACGTTCGTGGTCTTCGGGATGAATTCGGGTTTCCCATTCGTGGAACGTGTTGGCTAGCTCGTGATCCTCATACCCAAGTTGCCGTTTCCACTCAGGCGACAGATACACGTCGTTCGAATTGAGATCCCAGTCCCAAATCCCGATGTTGGTGCTCTGAACCGTCGTCGTCAGACGTCCTTCGCTGGTTCGTAAGGCCTGTTCCACCTTCCGGCGGTCCGCAGCTTCAATGGCCAAGGCCACCGTATTGGCAACGGATACCGCAAAATGTTGCTCTTCCAGCGTCCAGCGGCGTCCGGGTCCGATATGTTCATGACAGATCACTCCGATCATCTTGCCTTCGGAACGAATCGGAATATCGAGCATGGAGGTAATCCCAAGAGGGGCTAGGTAGCTCTCTGTAAATTCGGCGGTCCTCGGATCCGCTTGAGCCTCGTCGGCGGCCACAATTCGCTCATTATGAAGTTCTTGGAAGTATTTCGGATAGTCGGCCGCCGTCAATGCACTGCCCTGGGAATGTTCTCGAGTGGCCAGCTGATAGAGATCGACGCACTGGATGGCGGAACGATCCGCCGTAAAAAACCAGATACTGACCCGCTCGGTGTGAAGGCACTCCGCCGCCACACGCGTCACCGTTTGAAATGCCTCGTGGAGATTACCGCCATAGATTTGGGGGCTTTTGGCCAGCTCGGACAGTCCCGTTTGGATTCGCCGAAGAACGCCTTCGGTCTGTTGCCGCTCCCGCTCGACTTGTTTCTGTCGGGTGATGTCTCTGAACACGAGCACCGCCCCGATGACCGCCCCATCCGAAAGCATCGGAGTGACGACCAGAGAAATGGCCAGCAATTGACCATCAGCGGTGACCAGCAATCCATCGTCGGTACGGTACGTTTCACCCGAGGCCAGCGGAGGCAGCGTGGCATCGGTAATCAGACAGTCGTCCCGGTATTCCTCCGGTGCCGGACAAATCATCCGATAGACGGGTCGCCCCACAAGTGTCTGAGCCGGTTCCCCGAATAGCCGTTCAGCTTGAGGATTGACCATCTGAATCTTCCAGCTGGCGTCCACCACGCAGAGCCCATCTCCCAGTGCCTGTAACACCGCCTCGAGCTTGTTGCGCTCATGAGCCAGCTGGGTCTCGCTGGTCTGCTTGAGTTGCGCGTACAGATTCTGCATCTCCTCCGAAGAAAGCGCCAGCGACCGTTCCAGGAGCGCATGGCCTTGATCGGCTTCCACATAGCTTCGGCTGACTTTCTCCAGCAGCTCGCCCCACACCTCTGCCGACGATGGAACGTTCACCTCATCAAGACCCAACCGTTTCAGTTGTCGTACCAACAAGGCATGCATGATGAATCAGGCTGCTTCGCTCAACGTCGTCAGCGTCATCGTCTGATTGTGCAGATCACAGGTACCTGCGGTGTAGGGGGATATCTCTCCGTAGGAATAGAATCCGACCTGCTTGGTTCCTTTGGGCAACACGTCAAGAGTGGCCTCGGTTTCTTCTTCCGTTCTCCCTCCCAGTACCAATCGACGTCCCACACAACTAATTGCGATGGCAAGGGAGGACGAGTCGCCATCCGCCAACAGCTTCGTGGATGTCGCTGCTTCTGAGGCACCTTGAACGAGCCTGTCGAAGTTCGCCTTCATGAGCTGTGCATACGCGCCTTCGGGAATATCGCCCGCGAAGGTGAGCGATTGTTCATGCTCGTTCACGCTAAGGATCGTTCTGACCAGGCTCTTGGAATCAGTTTGTTTGGCACGCAACGCGAGTGGGAACAAGAGTCCGGTTGCCGGCAATCCTGAAGCCCGGTCGCCCAAATATTCCTTATACAGCTGAAGCGCGGGACGCCCGTCGAGTTCGAACAGGACATTGCCTTCGGACTTCGTGACGCGCCGTTCGGGGCCGAACCGATCCCATCCTCCTTTTGATCCATGGCCGATCCGAATACGATCCCCATAGAACCCAACGGCTGTCACATAACCAGATTGGGGTCGCCTGTCTTGCAGGACCCATGTGCGACGGAATCGATCACCGTCGCCGGCCAGTCCTCCAGTCACCACAACCGAAGGAGACACCTCTGAATTCAACCCCCGCACGAGTTCGCTTCCGTTCACACGAAGACCGTCAGACAGCACGAAGATGCCTTGTAATCGCGAATCGTTCAGCTGCCGAGCAATCTGCCGCCCGGCGGCGAATGAATCTCCCGCCGACCCAGCCGGAGCGCTGGCCATCCGAAGATCCGTTTGATCGAACCGCACGATCGCGACACTCACACTCTCGTCGAAGATCTGCCTTCCCAAAATCTCTCCGGCAGTCGAACATCCGATTACGACCGATTCGCGATACTCATCGAGCAGCTCACTGAGGGGATCGGGTGATTCGAGAAAACTCGAAGATCCGAACAGCAGGACCAGCGTCCGGCGAGAATCAACCCGTGGTCGGTTCTTGACAGACCAACGTTTCTTGGGATCATAACCAAGCGTGTGAACTTCCATCTCTGTGCTCTCCTTTTGATTTAGTGGCTAGCGACGGCCCGATCTCCAAGACCGTGGCCCGGCTTCGAGGAGGCGGCTTCCGACACCATGCACTTGCAGTCATAGAAGCCGAACAATCCCACGATGACGTCGCAACCATTCCTGACTTCTACGGAATATCCATGTGGGAGGGCTTCCTGAAGCCGTTGGATTATCGAGAAAACCGTCGCGGTTCCTATCGGGAAGCCGCCATGGAAATCCCATGCACCTCAATGACTTCGGCAAACCAACTCAGCATTATTTCGGTCGTTCGGTTAAAAAACTTGATGGGAACTATGTGGAGGGAAGCGCAGGATACCGACTCCGAGCTGCAAGTGGAAACTGATGCCAACTGAATCTTCCATCACAGTTGGCTTGGGATGATTTCCGAACTGCCGTGAGGAGCGCGGTCAGCCCACCGGATGGAGTCCAGAATGGTGGGGGGAACCAGCCAATCGGTCATCCCCTCAGACCCAGGCTGCGGTCACTGTCCCATTCGCATCCCGCCAGTAGGGAGTCCAGGCAAGCGCCACAAGCTTAACCGCAATGTTAGCCTTGGTGGGCTTGATTGAAAGTGTTTCGAGTTGTTCATTCAGGGGATCGGTGGCCGCGGCGAGTGCATCGCTCTCGGACTTGAATTGCGCTTCGAGATCGGCCAGCTGTTGCTGGAGCGCTGCGACATTTTCTTCAGCCGCTCCGACATCTTTCGACTCTTTCATCACCCGGCCGGCACTGCGGACCGCTGTTGTGGCCCGGCCGATGTTCGTCGCACTGATCGTCTTCCGTCCAAGAAAAGCCCCAAGGATGGAGGCTCCCACGGAAATCGCGGCCTGTACCTGGCTGGAACGCGCTTCAGCCAGCTGCTTTTCCTTCGCCAGTTCCGCCCGCCTGATACGCTCTTGAAGCGTCGCCATCCTCGATGCATATTTTTTCCGGAGAACCTCGACACCCTTGTCACGTTGTTCCCGCCCGGTTTGCTGCAACCGTACCCGAAAATCTCGCTCTGACTCCCCCGGTCTTGACACTTCCTTGGTGCTCGGGCTCCTAAACAACTCGACTTTCTGTGTCCGGAACAGCCAGCCGGCGAAATCCTTGTTCCAATCGGCATAGCTCTTCGCCTTGCCGGCACTCGCCGGCAGAGCTAGAAACTGAGCTCCCTCTTCTGGACCTCGCTCAAGGTCCCCTACAGCCACATCTGCCGCTATTGCTTTCTCCCAATCAACAGCCACAGGACCCTCAGCTATGGGTGCCAATACGGTCATGTCTTGAGTGATATCGATCCCGCTCTTTGAATCGGAGAAACGGATCTGCGACGAACCGAGCAACATCGGGACATAGACTAATTCACTTCCCTCGGGCTTGGTTCCGCGCAGCGGCACGAAATGCTGTGGAACATCCGGAGGGAGCATGGGACGCGATTCCAATGCTGAGGACTGCGTGTTGAGAGCTGAGCGAGAAGTCTCGGTCCTCAGTCCTCGCTGCTCAGCCCTATGGGGATCCATCAATGTCTTGATCTGTGTCCTTGTTAAGGGACCACGTAAGTAGGACAGGCACCAGCGCGTCTCAAATACGACCGGTTCATCCTCATGCACATTGTTCATGAGGAAGATCCGATTGCCGAGCCCCGCCAGCGTTTGCTCCATCCGGCCGCGATCGAACTTTTTTCCGGCGCTCGTCGAGGCCCCTTCCAATCCCTCAAGCACCCGCGCCTTGTCTCGCTCTGTCTGCAATCGTCCGATGAACCAGGTGCCGGTGTTGGCCAAGCCCTTGTAGTCGAGATCGACCGGATTCTGTGTCGCGAGCACGACCCCCAGGCCGAATGCGCGCGCCTGCTTGAGCAACGTCATCAGCGGCAGCTTCGAGAGCGGATTGGCCACCGGAGGAAAGTACCCAAAGATCTCGTCCATGTAGAGCAGCGCGCGCAGGCTGGTCGTGCCCGATTGTGCCCTCATCCACCCCACCATCTGACTCAACAGCAGCGTGACAAAGAACATGCGCTCGGCATCATTGAGATGCGCGATGGAAAAGATCGCATGCCGTGGCTTCCCCGCCGGCGTATAGAGCAAGGATTGAATGTCGAGCGCCTCTCCTTCCAGCCAAGCCTGAAACCCTGGGGCAGCGAGGAGATTGTTCAGCTTCATGGCCAGGGCAAAGCGCTCTTTGGATGGGAAGAAGGACTCCACATCCATCACACCAATCTTTGACACCGGAGGTGATTGAATCGCATGGATCAATGTGGCCAAGTCCAGATCTTCTTCTTTCTTCCAGGTCTGATCGAGAATTGTCGACAAGAGAATATGCTCGCGGCTCTGGATGGGATCGGCTTCGATGCCGAGCAAGCCGAGCAGGCTCGTCACCGTCGTGCTGATGCGTTCGCGGAACAGTTCCGCATCGGCGAGTACATCCGCCGACGGCGCGGCGAACGACTTGAGGATGGACACCGGCAGTCCAGCGTTGCTGCCAGGCGTATAAATCGCCACATCCGCCGCATCTCTGAACCGTTGGATGCGCGCACCGTCCTGTTGCCAGCCTGCCAGGCCTTTCGCCCACAATTCAGCCTGCGCCTTGGCATAGTCGGCCGGTGACATACCTTTCTTGCGCGCATCGTCCTCGTTGATCCAAGGTTGGAAGTCTTCGCCTTTGAGGCTAGGGAACGTGAGGAGGAGATTGCCCAGATCGCCCTTTGGATCGATGATGATGGCGGGAATGCTGTCGATCGCCGCCTCTTCGAGGAGCGCCAGGCAAAGGCCGGTCTTGCCGCTGCCGGTCATGCCGACGCAAACCGCGTGGGTCACCAGGTCTTTCGAATCGTACAAGAGCCACCCTGGCTTGGCTTGCTTAGCCGCAAGATCATACGGTCGTCCAAGATAAAAGACCCCGAGCTTTTCGAAATCCTCTGCGGTGGATGGCGTTGACGCGGATGATGGCTCAGATTTTTTCACGGCATCGTCGGCCTTCGCACTCGAATCGGGCTTCTTCGCTTTGGGCATACCGATATCCCCCTTCGCTCAATGGTCGGGATGAATTTCGCGGTATTGTAGTGGTCTAACGGATGGGCTTCAAGCGGGAGAGGAATAATGTACTCAACGGATGGAATGGCATGAGCAACAGGAAGTCGCCGTAACCCTGACGGTCACCATTCTTTAAAGATGACAAACACCGCCACGACAATCAGCGCGAACCCTACCACATAGTTCCACTTCATCGCTTCCTTCAAATACACGACCGAGAAAATCGAGAACACGACCAGCGTAATGACCTCCTGGATCGTCTTGAGTTGCGCCGCGCTGAACTGCCCATGGCCGATCCGATTGGCCGGCACTTGGAAACAATATTCGATAAAGGCAATCCCCCAACTCGCCAGAATCACCGTGAACAAAGGATAGTCCTTGAATTTCAGATGACCATACCAAGCGAGCGTCATGAACACGTTCGAAATCGTCAGCAACGCGACAGTCTGCATCGGACACACTCCTCCTTCTTTTGACAATTTTGGCATATTGTCCCTTGAATTCACACGGCAGGAAAGCAAATGAGCAAATACAGGAAGGGCCTATCAACTCACTGTGGAAAACACGAGGCTGTTAGAGATCGTCGCTATGAGAATCGTGTGCATGGGCATCCTTAGTTCGGTGTCTGACTCGGCAAGACCTTCAGTTCGCCAAGGTTGTACACTCGAGTGCAAGATTTTCCATGCGTACGGTCTTTCCCCCGATAGAGTCGGTCCTTTATTTCCAGCTGAGAGAAGGTTACAGCATTCGTCAACGAACCTACTGACATGTTAATTTCCACTGGATGAGGGAGGCAGTAGGCCCCAATAAGGTAGGCGGGGCTGAAAAATTCTTGTACGTCCAAATACTCCCATGGAGTAACTACTGCGATAAGACCGCTAAACGGAGCCACCAGCAACGCCATTGGAATTATGAGCATGCCTCCGGCAATTCGACTCTTTTCAACTGAAAACCGTCCATCCACGTTGGTATGAGCTTGCGCATTTCCTTCTGAAGACTTTGGAGTCCCATCCAGATCTTCTGGCTGCAGACGCACCTGGATCTCCTTTCCAATAACGGGATAACCATTTTGATCAAGCACTCTCCCATCAATCCTAAGAAATGCTGGCCCTTCGACCACGCCACAAGCATTCAGTAGATTGAGAACTCCTATCAACATGAGCAAACGAGTCATCCGAATGATTCACCCCACCATCGGCTAAGCGTAAGAAACCCGTTGCAACCACTATTCATCGCATCATGGCAACGCACGAAAGATCCGCCCTTACCACCCTGCTTCCTTCAACACCTGTCCCGTATACGACCGCTTCGCCTTCGCAATGCCTCTTGGCGGTGCTTCCCAAGCGACCGTTAAAAGTTGTTGAAGGCAGCTTGAATCCGATACCTATAAAACTTGCTGCTCCGCCCAGTCACGAACAGCCGCTACGACTGCGCGGGCTTGTTCACGATCCAGCGGTTCAGTCGCCATCAAGTCGTATCGCAGTTCAACTGCGAACGGACCTAGGAGCCTGTCCGACATTGATCTGAGCAAGCCAGAATCATAGCCAAGGAG
>JBBIKN010000039.1:0-25563 GCA_037445435.1 Nitrospira sp.
GCGGCCCCACGATTCCACCGATTCGACAGGAAATCAGCAATTCCTGGCCCTCGATCAAGAGCGGGAGTGCGATGGCATGCTGGATTTTATCGGCGATCACGCGAGCTTCGTCCGGTGACTGGAGATTGTCGGCTATCACGGCGAATGTGTATTCGCTCAAGCGCGCCACCACATCGTGAGGTTGCAGAGCGCTTTTGATGCGGGCGGCTTGGACCCGCACGACCAGAGTCATATTTGGTGGCCCTGACGATGTTGACAACGGGCGGAACTGTTCCAAAACACACACCAAGACAGCGACGTTCCGATTGGTTGCCTCAGCTCTGCTCAGCGCCTGTTTGAGAAGCGCAAGGAACAGTCGTCTGGTTGGAAGGCCGGTCACATCATCATATGCCGATGGCGCACCATCCTGTCTGCTCCGTGCCAGGTCATGACGGGACGGCCGGCACAAGAACCCCGCCACGCCGAATCCGGCAGCGATACAAAGGCCCAAGTATCCGACAACAAGCTGCACGGAGAGGACTTCCGTCGCCGTCGTGGATCCGGCTGGCGTTCCCTTCAGCCACACGAGGCTTACGCAGCACACCGTTGCTGAGGCACACCACCATGCAATGGATCGATGTCGCGATCGCGGGAACCCATGGTGTGATACCTTCAAGTGCATGGTCGTGATTGCTGATTAAAAGCTTGACGTGAATGCGGAGTAAACCGGAGACCTCATTCAACGTTCCGGCCTGATGCGATGGATTCCACTCGCTACGCCAGGCTCTTGTCGAGATCTCGTCCAGAAAGATATCGGTTTCGCCGGTGCAGAACTGAAGACGGACGATCGCAGAATATCGGGAATTGCATCACAACGACTCTCAATGAGCAGCCGACTCAGTCGGCCGGCCGATTCGATCAACTTGGTCTTTGCAAGTGGGCCTTCAGTCGGATGATTGCCTTCGTATGGATTTGGCAAACCCGTGACTCGGTGACCTTCAGCAGTTCTCCGATTTCCTTCATCGTGAGTTCCTCGTAGTAATACAACGTGAGGACAAGGCGTTCTTTTTCAGGCAACATGTGGATGGCCTCGGCGATCAATTCCCGCTCACGCTCGTTGACCAAGGAGGAAAGAGGATCAGGTGTGTGGGTATCGGCCAGCATCTTGACCACTTTGTGCCCGTCCGGCTCATGCAGACTTAAATCGTCTACACTGATCATCACCGCGCCTCTCGCCCGCGTAATGAAATCATCCAGCTCTTCCAGGGACATCTTCAGTTCGGCCGCCACCTCTTCATCATGCGGCGGCCGACCCAGTCGGCTCATGAGCGCCGTGTGGGTCTTTTGGAGCAGACCGATTCGTTCATGAACCGATCGTGGGATCCAATCCATCGAACGAATCTCGTCGAGCATGGCTCCACGGATCCTGAACTCCGCATACGTCTTGAACTTCGCTTCTCGTGTAGGATCATACTTGTCCATCGCATCCATGAGTCCGATGGTGCCGACCGAAATCAGATCCTCCGCGTCCAAGTACGCCGGGAGGCGGAACGCCAGCCGATGAGCCATTGCCCGAATGACGTGGGCAAACTCCTTGATCAGTTGTTCGCGTCGGATTCCCTGGGCTGAAAAGGATTTACGCTGATGCGGTGAGGCTGTCTTGCTCATTGTTTTCCCATGTACGATCGTGTTTCAATGGCCGGCCTGCGTCGCCGCTCGTTGCCAGACGAGCTGCACGGAACTTTTGGGAAGATCAGGCCTCGGCCACTGAGTCACTTGATGTGCCAACCGCTTGAATGCTTGGGCGGCCGGTGCATGCGGGAACAGCTCGGAGAGAGCCTTCTGCTGCATGACCGCCAAATGCACATAATCGTCATAGGGAATTGCCCCGACCAATTCGACCGCCACATGGAGAAAATGATCGACCGCCGCATCCAGCTTACCGAAGACCTCGGCGGCCTCACGGGGGCTTTTGGCCTGATTCACCAGCACTTTGAAACGCCGCTCCCGATACTGGCGAGCCAAGACTTTGATCAGTGCATAGGCATCCGTGAGTGATGTCGGCTCCGGCGAGACGACGATCATCGTCTCATCCGCCGCGGAGGCAAAGAAAGTAACGTTCGGCGAGATACCCGCACCAGTATCGATCAAGAGTATGTCCATCTCGGCGGCCAGCTGTGCCAGCTGCTCCTGGATCATCAACTGTTGGGCGTCCGTCAGTGCCGTCAGACGGGGGACACCGGTACTGGCCGGCAGCACCTGAATACCCGCCGGGCCTTTGAGCACGATCTCGTCGAGCGTATGTGTGCCCAACAATACGTCTTCGATCGTATGCCGTGGAACCAGCCCCAGTAAGACGTCAAGATTCCCTAAACCGAGATCGGCATCCAAAATCAGCACCCGCTTTCCTACCCTCGTGAGTGCCACGGCAAGATTCGCGACTATATTGGACTTCCCGACTCCTCCCTTGCCGCTGGAGACCGCGATGACCTGCGTGGCTGGGCCACCCCTTCGACTGAGATCTTCCGACAGAAGGACAGACCTATGTGTTCTCAACGGCATATCACGACCTCCAACCAGATTATCCATGGTGAGTTCCTACTCTCATTAATGCAGGAGTGACTACTGATGATTGAATCGTCCCGTTTTCACGCACTTGAGAATGGGTAGAGCGGTCCGCAGCCAGAAACGCCGCCAAACGTTCCGATGAGGCCACCTCGATATCTCCTGGGACTCGCCGCCCGATACTCCAATAGGAAAGCGGCACCCCGGTTTGATGCGCCACTTCAAAGATGGTGCCGAACGATTCCGTTTCATCCAGCTTGGTAAATAGAAGACGCAGCTGCGGCAGATCACTGAGTCGCCTCGTGATTCGACAGAGCTCCTGCTCCCTGGTGGAAGCCTGTAAGACCAGATGTGTCATGACCGCATCTTCCGGGAGAAGCCGCCGCAGTTCTTTGGCCAACGCCAGATCACTCGAACCGATCCCTGGCATGTCGATCAGCACGAGATCGACCTGCGTATGGCGACGAAGCCCTTCATGGACCTGACGAGCCGACACGGCGCACGCAAACGGTACCCCGACGACCTTGGCATACCGACGCAGCTGTTCAACCGCGTTTTCCCGATACGTATCGAATGTAATGAGGGCGACGGATCTCCGCTGCTCGCGACGGTAATGTGAAGCCAGCTTGGCCATCGCTGTGGTCTTCCCGGCTCCACTGGGCCCGATCAGGAGACCGACAAAGGGATAGCCATTCCTTTTCAGGAGCGGTCCGCTCGTTCGTACGCGCTTCGCAATTTCACGCTGGAGTGCAAGTCGTATCGATTCATCGTCGCATGGATCGGCGGCTCGTTCAGTCTTGTACGCGTCGGTCAAGAGGACGTCCGCGGTAGAAGGATTCATTCCCTGCTCGATGAGTGAGCGGCGCAGCGACGCCAATAGAGGCGATATGGGCGATGGTTGGCTTTCGATCAACGGGTCATCGACGCGCGACAGATTTTCCAATAGGATGCCTAATTCCTTCACCACGTGATGCAGATGCCGACGACGATTCTGCTTCACCTGTACCGCAGATGGCTTCCACGAGGCGGACCGCTTACCAACGGTCGGTGTCGTCGTCTCATGATTCCGATCCGGCTTCAGCACCTCTTGCAGTGTCTTTTGAAAGGTCTGCACGGACGGTGTAGAATCCGACCCGAGCTTGGACGGTCTCACAGACTGAGCACATTGTTGCACGTGGTCTCCCGCCTGAGAGGACCGCAAGGCGTCTTGATCCGATGCGGCCATCACTTCCAGAATGGGGCGATTGAAGGCCCGCAGAATTCGTCCTTCCTCACGCACTTCTTTCGCTGATACGATGATGGCGTCCGGCCCCAGTTCTTCCTTGATGGCACGCATGGCATCCTGCATGGTGAGCGCGTGAAATGTCTTGACCTTCATGGTTTTACTTTATGACGGCTGTGCCAACTCCAAATCGATCCGTACGGTATCCAACGACTGGAGACGGACGAACGAATCCACTTCATTGAGTCCCAGCACGGGAACGGCGTGCAAAATACGATCGCTGTGTCGACGGAGATGACGTCGAACCACCTGTGAACAGAGTACGATCGGCTGCTGCCCACGAGCGGCCACTCGTTCGGCGGCTTGCTTGAGTCCGGTTAACAGCTTGTGGGAAAGCGTAGGATCCAGGTTCAACATAGCCCCGGGAGGCAATGCCGCCGCTTGCTCGGCCAGCGACCGATCCAATCGAGGGTCCAAGGTGATGACTTGTAAACTGCCGTCAGGCGCTTGGTACTGTTTGGTGATGGTCCGAGCCAACGCCTGTCGGGCATATTCCGTGAGAACTTCCGCATCCTTGATCGTTGCGGCTTGATCGGAAACGGCCTCAAGGATCGACCGGAGGTCGCGAATCGGAATACCCTCTTTGAGCAGGTTCCCCAGAACTCTGACCACCGTTCCAAGCGGAACCAACGTGGGGATGAGCTCTTCCACCAGCTTCGGATGCGCTTTTCCGACTTCATCCAAGAGTGCTTGCACTTCCTGCCTCCCCAACAATTCATGACCATGGCGTTTGATCAATTCAGAAAGATGTGTGGCGATCGCTGAACTCGCATCGACCACGGTATACCCGGCCATTTGCGCCTGTTCCCTCGCCTCTTCGGGGACCCACAGTGCCGGCAAGCCGAAGGCAGGCTCTTTGGTCGCGATCCCTTGAACCAAACCCCGTTGGGCCGTACCCGGATCGATCGCCAACAGATGCCCTGGCAAGACATCGGCCTTGGCCACTTCCACTCCCTTCAACATGATGGCGTATTCGTTCGGGCGCAGCTGAAGATTGTCACGTATATGAATGGGAGGCACGACAAAACCCATCGCTTCCGCAAATTGTCGTCGGAGCGCTTTAATGCGATCGAGAAGTGCGGTGCCTTGCGTTCCCTCGACGAGCCCGATCAAGCCGTACCCTACCTGTACCTCCATGAGGTCGAGCGGGGTTACTCGGGTCAGAGCTTCCTCGGCTTTCGGAGTGGTGGGAGCGGGTTGAGGAGCAGCTTGAACCTGTTCCTGCTGATGAAGGTGGTAGGCGATCCACGCGATGGTACTCCCTAATACGAGGAACGCCACATGCGGAAGCCCAGGCACCAATCCAAGCGCGAGAAGAATACCCGCAGCAATGCCCACCGGCTTGGAGGACATCAACAGCTGTCGGGTCATCTCCCCGCCCAAATCCGTTTCCGAGGCGGCGCGGGTCACCACGATACCGGCAGCCGTCGAAACGATCAGGGCGGGAATCTGCGCCACCAACCCCTCACCGACCGTCAGCACGGTATAGGTTTGAGCCGCGAGTGCCGGACTCATACCCTGTTGCAGAATGCCGATCGCCAATCCACCGACGATGTTGACGAGGATGATGATGACGGCGGCGATGGCATCTCCTCGGACAAACTTGCTCGCGCCGTCCATGGCACCGTAAAAGTCGGACTCCTCTGCAATTTCCCGTCTTCGGCGGCGGGCATCCGCTTCATTGATGAGACCGGCGTTCAGGTCGGCATCAATGCTCATCTGCTTGCCAGGCATGGCATCCAATGTGAAGCGAGCGGCAACTTCGGCGACACGTCCGGCGCCCTTCGTCACCACGACAAAGTTAATGATGACGAGAATCGAGAACACCACCAAGCCGACCGTGTAATTACCCCCGACGATGAAGTTCCCGAAGGCCCGAATGACTTCGCCGGCCGCCCCTGCTCCTTCGTTGCCATGCAGCAGAATGAGACGCGTGGACGCAATGTTGAGGGACAGCCTGAACAATGTAATCATCAAAAGGACCGACGGAAACACGGAAAACTCGATCGGGCGCCGTACTTGAAGTCCGACGAGTAAGATGATGACCGACAGGGTGATATCGAAACTCAACAACAAATCGAGCAGAAAACGAGGCAATGGCAACAGCATCACCATGAGAATGGCCACCACCCCGACAGAAATGACGACGTCCGGATGCTTGATCAACTGGTTTCGTTCTACTGGTTCTATTGCCGTTGCCATAGCATTTTGAAAGGTAAAGGTTCAGGTTGAAATGACCTCATCTGATTCTCAGCCTTAGCTTTAACCTCAACCTAACTCCATCCCTCGGCCTCGAGCCCGATACACAAACGCAAGGATCTCCGCGACCGCACGGTACAGCTCGTTCGGAATCTCTTTACCGACATCGACGAGTTTAAACAGTGTTCGGGCCACGAATTTATGTTCGACGACCGCCACGCCGTGATGTCGGGCCAGCTCACGGATGCGTTCAGCGACCAAGCCGGCTCCTTTGGCGACCACGACAGGAGCCCCCATCGTGGTGGTGTCATATTGCAAGGCCACAGCCAGGTGTGTCGGGTTGGTGATCACGACATCCGCCGTCTTGACGGCAGCCATCATCCGCTTCTTCGTCATCTCTCGTTGGATGGTTCGGACGCGACTCTTGATCAGCGGATCGCCTTCTGTAGCCTTGTGTTCCTCCTTGACCTCTTCCTTCGACATCCGTAGATTGCGTTCCCACTCATAGCGTTGATAGACATAGTCGAGCCCGGCCAGTACCGCGATCGCCCCGGCGACGGCCAACCCGACTTTCAACGAGAGCCGTCCGGTCACTTGTAGAACGGTCCCCATATCGAACTCGATCAATCCCGGAATCTGGAGGACGTCAGACCGTGCAACCCACAGGCCGACCCCCGTCACGATGGCGATCTTGAGCAGCCCCTTCGCGAGCTCCATCACAGACCGCAGCGAGACCAATCGGGACAGCCCCTTGATGGGGTTGATGCGCTCGACATCCGGTTCAATGGCATTGGCACGCCACAACAACCCGGTCTGCAGCAAAAATGCACCGCTCCCCATCACCAGAATACCCACCACGACCGGAAGACTCAGCGTCACCACGGTGAGACCGGCGTGAATGACGATTGAGTACACCTGCTCGATGGACATCCCCTCGTAGAAGTCTAGGGGGAACGAAAGCGTGAGTCCTTGGCGGGTCATCTCCGTCATTTTCCGGACGCCGACCGGCAACATGGCCGCCAGCAGCCCGATGCCGCTCAAGAGGATGACGGCGGTAGACAGATCGCGACTGACGGCGACCTGCCCTTTCTTGCGCGCCTCCTCTTTACGTTTCGGCGTCGCGGGTTCTGTCTTATTACTCCGGTCTTCAGCCATGTCCCAGCGCTTTCATAAGCCCCTGGATCGTCGATTGCAGTCGCTCGATTTCTCGCACCAGAAGTTCCACCACAAACGGTATGGACAATGCGATCACGGCCAGTCCGCCGGCGATCGTGACGGGAAAACTCAGAACAAACACGTTGATCTGACTCACCGCACGTCCAAGAAGCGCCAGAAGAATATTGATCAGGAGAATAATCACGAGCACGGGAGCCGCCAGTTTCAATCCCACGACGAACATATTCTGAGACAGGCGCAAGATATCGTCTCCAACCGTTCCTGGAAGCGACGCACCAAACGGCGGAATGGACTCATAGCTGGAGAGAATCGTGGCCACCAGAAGCAGATGTCCGTTCAGGGACACAAAGACAAGGGTCGCCAAGAGAGTGAAGTATTGGCCGATGATGGATGTGTGATCGGCCGTTGACGGATCGAACAGTTGAACCACACCGAACCCCATCTGGACCCCGATGATCTCTCCGGCAAGCTCAAGGGCGCTGAAAAATAATCGTACGGCCAGTCCGATCGCTAGACCGATGGCCATTTCACTGACGAGCCCGGCGGCCAAGGCGACTGGATCATAGGGGACGACGGGAAGTCGAACCAGGGGAGCCAATAGAACTCCCAACGCCAGAACAAGAACCACTTTGACTTTCAAAGGAACAGCGCGGCCGCTCAAGACCGGTAACGCAGCCAGCAGCCCGCCGATACGTGAAACGAGGACCAAGAACCCTTGGAATTCAGGGAGGAGAATCTGAATGGTCTGTGTCAACGCCATCGTCGCTTGCTAGTGCACGTAGTTGGGAATATTCATCAAAAGATTCGACATGTACGTGGTCATGACGTTCAGCATCCAGGGAAGAAAGAACAACAACGCCACAAAAAGGGCGACCACTTTCGGGACAAATGTGAGCGTAGCCTCATTCAGTTGGGTCATCGCCTGGAGCGCACTGATCGCCAGGCCGATGAAGAGACTGAGCCCTAGAATCGGCGAAGACACCAAGAGCGTCGTTTCCAGCGCTTGCCTGCCCAGTTCTGTCACAAGTTCAGGCGTCACTCGGCCATCCCTACCGTCGCACTCGCCATCGGCAGACGGCTCACCGCTACTGAAAGCTCCGCACCATCGACCCCACCACCAGGTACCAACCATCGGCCAGTACGAACAAAATCAACTTGAAGGGCAGAGAGATCACGATGGGCGGAAGGAGCATCATACCCATCGACATGAGAATGCTGGCCACGACCATATCGACGATGAGAAAAGGAATGTAGATCAGGAACCCGATTTGGAATGCAATCCGTAGTTCGCTCAGGATGAAGGCGGGGATGATCGCTTGGGTCGGCACGTCCTCAACCCGGTCTGGTTTCGGCATGTGGCTCAACGTAATAAAGAGTTCGAGGTCCTTCTCCCTCACCTGACGCAGCATAAAGTTTCGCACCGGCTCGATGCCTTTCTTCCACGCGTCTTCATAAGAAATCTGCTCGGCCATTAACGGTTGCAGCGCGTTGCTGTAGACGGCCTGACCCACCGGAGCCATGATGAACATCGTCAAGAACAGCGCCAAAGACAGCAACACTTGGTTTGGAGGAACCGCCTGCGTTCCCAGCGCTTGCCTGAGGAACGCCAACACGATCACGATCCTGGTAAAGGACGTCACCATGATGAAGAGGGCCGGCGCCAAGGAAAGCACCGTGAGAAGAATCAAAATCTGGATCACTACGGCGGTTTGTTTCGGGCCGTCTGCGCCGAAATCGATGCTCACCGACGGGCCGACTGCCACCGCATCTGAAGGCGGTATTACAAGGAGTGCCACAGCTCCGACAAGGATCACCCACGATATGCGTGAGAGAGACCGGTGCTTATTGGTCATGAAGTCCCTTGTGGCGATGACGATGAAAGAAGCCGAGCGGTAGGCGTCGAAGCCAGGAGGCAAAGATTTCTTGTGAGACCGGCGCCGTCTCAGTTAAGGATTTCTCATTGGCGTTGGTGAGGGCGAGCAATTCACGCAATTCGGCGGAATCGCTGATCCGTCCCAACGGGACCAGGTCGGACGCGGTCGTCCCTACGATCAGATATTCTCCCGCGACCGACACGAGGGCGATCGTCTTGCGCGGTGCGATATAGCCGCTGGCTAAGACCCGAACAAGAGGACGCCCGCCGACGATTCCCAAGCGCTGCCCCATCAATCGTCGAACCGCCATTGCAACAATCCCCATCAAGACCAAGACGATGGCCAGAGCCGCGACGGTGCGCAACAGGCTTTCCCATAGATCAATCACGGCCTCTCCTCGGATCACTCAGCGAAGTTGCTGCACGCGTTCCGTCGCACTGACCACGTCCGTCAAGCGAATACCGAATTTTTCATTGACGACCACCACCTCACCGCGCGCAACCAGTTTATTGTTCACCATCACTTCCATCGGCTCGCCCGCCAGTTTATCCAGCTCGATGACGGAACCCTGTGCCAGCTGCAACAAATCCCGAATCGCCATCTTCGTGGATCCGACATACACGGAGACGCTCATGGGAATATCCAGGATAAAATCGATATTCTTCGACGGTCCTCCCACTTCTGTGTTTTGGACGGGTGGAAATGAGGCCGGCTGCGGGGATTGGCTGCCGGCCGGCGGCGAATCGGTGCGCGTTGCGGAGTCTGACTCAGCCATGGTCACTCTCTCTCGGTGGTCTTAAGACTAGGTCAATATTTTGGTCACGCGGCACGCGTGATTGCCCTTGTAAATTCCCGGACTACCCTGAAATTTGTGATACCCCTCGATATAGCAATCGAGAGGATCTCCAGGATGCTGATCGAGCAAGATCACGTCACCCGGAGCAAAATTCATGACGTCCTTCACCGTGACGGTGGCGGTTCCCAGCCGTACCGCAATCGGAAGTGGACAATCTTGCAGTCGCTCTCGAAATCGATGGTTCCACTCGCCGTGGTGGTCGACCTGATCGGATACGAGATCGGAATAGAGCTTCTCTTTGATCGGCTCAAGCATGCTGTATGGATAGACGATGTACAGCTCCCTGGCCGTTTCTCCCACGATGACCTGCAGCGTGACGACGATCACGATTTCGGACGCGGTCACCACCATCGCGAACTGAGGGTTGCTCTCAGAACGCGCATACTCCACCTTGACGGGCACGACGGCGTGCCATGCTTTTTCCAGGTCGGCCAGCGATTGCTGTAACAGCTTCTTGATGATCCTCAGTTGAACGGGCGTAAAGTCCCGCCCTTCGGGCTTCACGTGGGTCTGACCTTTTCCTCCAAAAAAATAGTCCACGACCAGATACACAAGGAATGCGTCCATCACGAAGAGCGCGCCACCCCGTAACGGAGACATATGAAAGACGTTCAGCGAGGACGGCATCGGAACTTTCTTGAGAAAGTCGCCGAACTTGAGCACCTGCGTCCCGACGACCGCGAACTCAACGGCCTCCCGAATCATGCTGGTCCAGGCGACTGATTGGCGCCGAATGAATCGATCGTTGATCATCTCCATGGTCGGCATCCGCCCGCGGATGATCCGTTCCTGGTTGAACAGGTCGTAGCGCATGACTCCTTTTGCTTCCTGAGGCGTTTCCTTCGGAGCCGTATCCACCTCGCCTGAGACGACGCCCTTCAAGAGCGCATCGATTTCGTCTTGCGAGAGAATTTTTTCCATATGGCCGACCGTTATTGAACGACGAATTCCGTGAAATAAGCAGACCGGACTCCCGGTTTCTTCAGAAGGCCGTTGACGCGCTGTGTGATTTCATCACGCAGTTGGAATTTTCCCTGAGTCGTTCTCACCGCATTGACATCCTTGCTGCTGAGCAGAACCAGGATCGCGTCTCGTATCTGAGGGATACGCGCAGACAGTTCGGTCGAGACCGCTTCGCTGTCCACCTCGAGCTTGAGGGTCAACTTCAAGTACCGAACCTCGGGAGTGTCGGCGAGGTTTACGATGAAGGGATCCAAGTCAAACATGACGCCCGGCGAAGCGGCCTGACCGTGTTTTCCACCGGCCTCGTTCTTCGATCCCGCCTTCACCTCGGCGTCGCCCTTATGTTCCTCTGAACTTTCTGCGCCTTTGCTTCCACCGCCCAGAAACTTCACAGCCACAAACGCCCCGCCGACACCGAACACCAAGGCAACAACCGATACGATAATGAGCAATTTAATAGGGAACACCGGAGCGGGAGGCGCTACTGGAGCTTTTTCATCAACTGCGGCTGCATCTGCCATAACTCCTCCTCGATCACCTCGTCGGTCCGGTGCGGAGACTGCAATGCATATGCCATTTCCTCCTTAACCGTTATGGCATGAGAAGACTTTCAATTGATGCGCCTAGCGCATGATTACATGGCGAATGTCGTACTCGGCGAGACTTTGTTCTGCAGGTCGTCAAGCGATCCGTTGACACTGTCAAGAAACTGACGTGACGAAAGGTGGGCTTGAGCGGAAACGGAGCCGCAGGAATAGCCAGACTACAGCAAAACCTTGGCCCGGGAGTGCTAGGCCTCCCGGGCCAAAAACTTTACAGATTATCGCTTCAGGTTAACCAACTCCTGAAGAAGTTCATCCGACGTTGTGACGACCCTCGAATTGGCTTGAAATCCCCTCTGCGCGGCGATCATGTCGATAAAACTTTCGCCCAAGTCCACATTTGACAGTTCGAGCGTGTTGGAAAGGATTTTCCCCAGCCCGGCGGAGGTGGCGGGGCCGATCAACGGTTGTCCGGACGGGCCCGACTCGACAAAGGTATTTTTGCCGGCTCGCACAAGCCCTTGCGGGTCAGCGAATCGAGCAAGAGCCAGCTGAGCCAAGGGACGAACTTGCCCGTTTGAAAATCTCCCATTGATAAGGCCGTTTGCCTCCACCGAGAAGGTTTGAAGAGCCCCTGCGCCGAATCCATTCTGGCTGTGCTGAACGATTCCCGAGGCGGCACCGAACTGCGTCGTCAGATTGAGTCCGGTTCCTCCGTCCGTGGTCACACTTGAGCCGAAATCAAAGGTAATCAGCTGATCTCCCGTAGCACCCACAAAATCGATCCTGGCTTGGCCCACCACAGCACCGGCAGCTCCTCCGGGAGCGCCGTTGTCATAACTGGTCACGACACTCTCCGTATCCAGCGCACCCCCTGTCGTAAATGTCAGGGTACCGGAAGCCAACCGCACGATACCCAGCGAAGTGTTGATATTGGACGAATCATAATTGGCCGTGACGATCTCGTTGGCATTACCCACGAGGTTGTAGTTCCAAGTATTCGCTGCAGTCTTGGAAAAGTGCGCGGTGACCAAATGGCTGTTACCAAGAGAATCGTAGACGGTCAGCGACGTCGAGAACTGAGACGTTCCCAGTGGATCGGTGAGCGAGAAGACACTCGTCGGGGACTGCGAATTGAGATTGGTCCCAATATCGACCGTACTTGTTGCATTGGGCGGTGCCGTGGTAGCCGGTAACGTGACATCCCCGATATTCGCCGTAATCGCACCGTTCGCGTCGACTTGGTACCCTTGAAGGAGGAAGCCGCTGGGATCGACGATGCGGCTTTGAGCATCGAGGTGGAACTGTCCTGCTCGGGAGTACAAGCTCCCCCCGTTCTGATCCCGGAGCGCGAAAAAGCCGTTGCCGTCGACCGCCAGATCGAGCGTATTGCTTGTGGTACTGAACGGACCCTGACTGAAATTCCCCTGCACTCCATTGAGTGCCACACCCAAACCTACCTGAATGTCTCCACCCACCCCTCCCAGCGTCGCACTGATGAGGTCGGCGAACACAGATCGACTGGATTTGAACCCAACCGTATTCAAATTCGCGATGTTATTCCCCACGACCGATAATGCGTTCCCGTTCGCGTTGAGCCCGCTGACGCCCGTGAACATTGACGACAGAATTCCCATGAGTACAACCCTCCTCTTGTTTATCGCAGCTCGACGATATCAGACGGATCGATGGCTACATCACCGACCAGGAGTTTGGCTTGCCCTTCTTCCATCCGCACCCCGGAAACCACAAACGACGCGCGCCCTTCAACGTTCACGGGCTTTCCTTCCGAATCCACGGCCGAGATGAGATAGCGGTAGATTCCCTTGGGCATAAGGGTTCCATTCTGGTTCTTCCCGTCCCACTCAACCGTATGCGGTCCTGCCGGTCGATCGCGATACTCCAGGCTCCGTACGACTTGCCCCTGTTGATCCTGAATCGTCACGAGAACCTTCGAGGCGGCTTTGTCCAGCGTGTATCCGAACGGAGCGGGCCCGTCACCCAATTGGACAAGCTCTTGGCCGACAGTGATCGTGCGGCCGATCATCGGAAGCAACGTGTACTGCAGCGAGGCGGTCTGCGCATCGAGGCTCTTCTGAAGCAGCTGTGCCTGCTTCGCGGTTTGTTCCAACTGGCTGAATTGGGCGAGTTGCGAGACAAATTCGGTATTGTCGGTGGGCTTCAACGGATCCTGGTTCTTTAATTGCGTGATGAGCAACTTGAGAAAATCGTCCTGACCCAACTGTCGAGGTCCGGTTTTTTCCTGTGTCGATCGGGTTCCCGCCGAATTGAGTTCCGATACGTCGATCATGTTCAATCTCTCCCTTCCGAGCTACGCCACGACATTCAATAGGCCATGGAGCGACGTGCGTGGTTCATGCTGTCGGTCTTGCCTCTGTCCCCAGTTCATCCCCGGCGAACCTTGATTCCAAGATTGTCCCTGTTCTTGAGAAGGGCCGTGATGGAAAGAACGACCGGCACTCTGACGATCGATGTCCACTCGGAATTGTCCCATGTCCAATCCGTTCGCCTGAAATGCCGACTGAAGACGGTCTTGTCCGTTGATGAGGAATTGTCCAACCTCCGGTCTATCGGTCAACACATGGGTATGGACCACATCGTTCATCATCGCCACACGAATGTTCACATGTCCTAGGTCATGCTGTGTCAGATCAAGCACGACCGATCGCGTCATGAACCGTACCGACTGTTGGTCCGGATCATAGATAGGCATGGCCGGTTGCGCGTGACTCATGGGGGAAGAAGTAAGAGGCTGCGACGGTGAGTCGGAGGCTAGACGCCCGTGACTTCCAGCCATAATCGACTCTGTAAGCTGTCCGTTCAAAACGTGGCGATCAGCAACTCCTGTCCGCGGTAGTTTACCCTCAGCCTGATCATGCTGCAGACTATCTTGTCCGTTCCAGGACTCACTGACACGCTCGGCCCCAT
Organism: Nitrospira sp.; assembly: GCA_037445435.1. Classification (GTDB taxonomy): domain Bacteria; phylum Nitrospirota; class Nitrospiria; order Nitrospirales; family Nitrospiraceae; genus Nitrospira_D. The sequence goes on from JBBIKN010000039.1 coordinate 14,386, forward strand.
CAAGGCCGGATTGCTGCCCCTGCGGTAAGGCCCATCTCATCCTTACTCCGATGTCCTGATCATTGCGAAGGGTTGACGCATACCAGTTCAGCTGAGACGGAGCAGAACGATCTAGCGCGACGTCATCGCGCTCCGGCTTGCCATCAGGTAGCTCAGCTCCTAGAAGAGTATGAGAGGCTCGACTTACAATCGCCTCGTGCTGTGGAAGAGCCGAGCCAGACTGTGACTCAAGAAGCACTGAACGAGTTTCGACATGATTCGCGAGCTCTGCACCGGCGACATCGGCAACCATGTGGGAACCCGGCTTGACGTCTTGAGTAGTGTACACATCGCTTGTAGTGCGAATCATCCGAGAATCTGGTTCATGAACTGGTGGAACATGCTGAGAGCTCCCCTCATTATCAGGAGAAGAGAGGCCTTCTACCGGATCGGAAACAATGGTGGCCAAATTCGCAGCCCTCGGCACGATTGACTGAAGCGTTGAAGAACCGCCATCTGACTCAATTTCGCCCTCAGCTACGCGATTTTCCTCAGAGACGTGCCCCTCTCCTTCCGTGTGAGCCTTTGTCTGGTCACCCAATCGTGCCGGCGGCTGAAGTGAAATCGGCGGCAATAGAGGCGCGGGCGGTTGTCCTTGAGAATCAGAATGTGCATCAATCGGTTGGCTTGTAGATGCGGGGGCTTTCCTTGAATCTTCAGCGGCCCTATTCTCATCGCCGCTTGCTCTGTTTTCGTCTTCATCCTGAGCCTGAGAAGGCAATGTCGCAGCGCGTTCAGTTTGAGTTGAAGAAGGATTCAGACGTTTCGTTTCCTTCGAACGGAGCTCAGTATCGTCTGCCTCCCGTGTTTCCTCCTTCCTCTCTTCTCCGTCAACTCCTCGGAGAACCGTGGAAAAACTCCTCCGACTATCGCTGGAATGGGGAGAAGCAGCTGACTGAGCCGTCCTTCGTCCTCCATCGACAGGGGACCCGGATGGATAGAAAACTCTATCAGCAAGAATGATATCCACGTACGCCAGCCTCGTGTGATCCGAGCGGCAAGAATACAAGCCTCATGCCAATCGGTCTGCTTATAACACCGCAGATATAGGCATGTTGTTGTGGGAATCTTTACGACACTATCCTGAGAGAGGAAAACTTTACAGTGTGCTAGGCAAAAGTAACCGTCGAACCGGCAACCAATTCATTCGTTGCCCGGTTACAGCGGCGCTTCAAACTTTGGGGAGAGAGACTTCTTTGAGTGGTCTTCCGGCCGTTTGAACTTGAAATGCCAGTCGTGCTGGCCGGATTCTGGAGATGAGCGGAACCAACCTTCGGCCGCGAAGTACTGGTCGGACTTTGACTTGCCTTCCGGATAGAACTTGAAGCGGAAATGTCTGTCCTGGTTGTCCTTTGACGCATCCGGATTGAGATGACCGGTGATTTCCACGTGGTCTTCCAGCTTATCGAGCGCCTGATTGAGCAATGAACGCAGGACATTCCCTGTCAGTGCCTGCTCGAAGGGTTGATCGGGGTCAAACGAGTCCGTGTCAGTCGCCCAGACCGGCGCGGCGACGCACAGAAGAAAGAAGGTTGCGGCAACAAACCGTGTCATGGGAGCACTGTAATACCCAAGTAGGTTCTGGTCAAGACCAGGGTTCGAGTCGCATTATTCGATTCCCCCGCGCAAGTGAGCTGGTAAGAGTGCTGGGCGTGAAAGCACACTGTGTCGAAGGGGCACTCCTCGTCCCGGATGGTGAGAGTATGTTCGGCATTCCAAAGATGGTGCTCGGCCTTTTCGAGCCACTGCCGCACTTGCCGAAGCTGGTCACGCGGCCCGGTCATAGAACACCTGCCCCTCCAACGCGGCCGGCCGCAAGACAGAGCCAATTTCCATCCGACCCCGTTCGAAGTCTTCCGGAGTGACCACCAGAAGGTCCAGAGAAACCGTTCGGTCCGCGAGCGCCATATCGATTTCCGTCGCCTTTTGGCGCTTCGATCCTTGGACCGGCATCACGACGAGCAAATCGACATCACTGTCCGGACGCGCATCGCCGCGCGCATGCGACCCGAAGAGTATGATCTTGTCCGGGCGAAACTGGGCAGCAATCCGCCGCACCATTTCATGGATGGAGTCTTGAACCTGTTCCCGATCAGTGCGGTTCGTCATAGGCCTCCTTACGCGCGAGATTCGTTTTGGATCGATGGGCTCATCGGAGCGGCCATTTACGCAACCGCGTATTCGACAGATTTTGGATTCTGCACCCGCTTGGAAGCATTGAGGATTTCCATGGCGACGATGTTCCCATCCTGGCCATAGTCCAGAATGGCACCGGGCTTATCCTCGGCACTCTCCTCCACAGGAGCATCACTGAGTTCGATCGTCAGCACATCGACTTCTTCGTCATATTTCACCTTCATGGCTTCCTCCAATACTTTGCGACCTTGCTGGTGCGATACATCGTAACCACGACGGCTGGATTCATCATCTCATTGACGAGTCAGCTGCTGTTGTTGACTCGTTCCAAAGCCGCCATGGGGAAGCTTAGCCTCACACATAGCTTTACTTGTCGACACAGCTATGAACTTACGCCGAACTGCTTCGCCAAACCGGCCAGCGTCATGTTGTCCGCAATGACGTCGTGCGGAATTAGGACATACTTCCAGGGTTTGCCACCGTTACTAAGAGCATGAGTCGTGGCACGGCTGCACCATAAAACCGCGGCGTCTTTCTTGGCTAACACTTCCGGCGAGGTCAGCTCGTTCTTGGCTTTCGATTCGAGCATGTAGATGCAGTCCGATGTCTCGGCGACAAAGTCCGGCTGGTAGTCGTGCTGAGGGACGCCAAACTTGTAAGAGATTTGGAATTGTCCTGACGCAGGCCGAAACCACTTCTGAGAGTCACGGTCAAGAATGATAGCCAGTCTCCGCTCTGTGTCGGAGTCAAATTTCTGAACGGAATAGAGCCCTCTCTGAAAGCCACCAAAGAGCATCTGTCCGATCCGAGAAAGGTTCGTGACGGTCTGACGAAAATCCTGTATCGGTTCGCCATCTTTGGCCGTATAGGCACTGGGCTTCAGGCCCGCGAATCCCTTACTCACGATCACGTCGTACCCAGCGGCCTTCTCCCATTGATTGAGCTGCATCTGCGCATGAACGAAGGCCGCCAGTGGTTTCTGGTAGTAGATGAGAACATTCCTCGTATCGTCTTCCGACAGATATGACCGGAGGTGCCTCACCAATTGGCCTGCAAGGTCATAGAGCAAATCGGAGTGCTCGTCGTAGCTAATATCATCAAAGTCGACCAAGCCTCGAACGATATAATCTTCAAGCCGTTGCTCCGGCTGCATGCTCCCGCCAAAGCTCAAAGTTTCTTGTTCATGGGTCCGAAGGTGCTGAATCAGGAGATCCCTCTCAACCGGCTGATAGTTGATGTTTGAACAATCCAGAGAAAAGGGATGAAAACCCGTCGTAACCTCACCTTTCGGCACGACCAGAATCCGGGGAATATCGATCGACCGTTGCACGACCAGCTGAGCGGTCTTCTCGACGACCGACGCGATATTCGAGGGTGGAGCCATTCCCGGCAAGGCTTGCTGGCTTGGGATAACGGATTGCTTCACCTCTTCTACAATTTTTGCTTGAACCTCTGGCTTCAGAAGTTCGGAAGAGGAAGGGAGGTTCTCATACTTTTGGATGATCTTGTACGCTGCCTGCGCAATCCCTCGTTCCAACTCACCTGAGAAGATCTGAGCTGCTTGTGAGGATCCTCCTACAGAACCAGTGACAGAGGCACCATGTAATTGTTCCTCGATCTTTGACTGAGCCACGATGGTTTTCATTTTCTGGAGATCGGTTGCCGGGTCAAGTTCCACCTTCGTCAATCGGATCACGGACTCCGGCTTATTGGCCTCATCGACGATTTCCTGAAATCGGTCATGGGCTACAATGTTCAGCCGATTGACCGTGCTGACACCAGTACGCTTTCCGTAAGGGAGCCGAAGACCACGCCCGATAGATTGTTCAATGAGCGTTCGAGCATTGGCAGCGCGGAGCGGGACGATCGTATAGAGATTGGTCACGTCCCAGCCTTCCTTGAGCATGTTCACGTGGATCACGATCTCGGTCGGCTCATCAGAACTTTCAACGGCAAGGAGGCGTTGGACCATCTCGTCTTCTTCTGCACCTGTCTTGCTGGAATCAACCTGAATGACCTTATCCTTGTACCTTCCCTCAAAAAGCGATTGAAATTGTTGCACCAGTTGGCCGGCGTGAGTGATGTCGCGGGCGATAATCAGCATAAAGGGCTTCACCACCCGCTGCCCAGTCTGCCTCGCGTACGTTTCCAGTTCAACTTTGGTGTTCTCGTGCAGGCGTATGCCATCTTCCAGCTTAATCTGTTCGAGTTGTGCGGCATTGAACTGACTCGGATTGAAATTCTTCTGGGTGACGACAGCCGGTTCTTTCACAAAGCCGTCCGCCATGGCTTGGGCCAAGCGGTAGTCATAGATCACATTCTTGAACCAGACCGGAGCTTTGGATGATTCCACGAACGGAGTCGCTGTGAGCTCTAACCCAAGGACTGGTTTGAGTTCGTTAATGGCCCGGACCCCGGCAGACGCGCGATAGCGGTGAGACTCATCCATGAGCAGAACCAGATCGTCGAGGCCTGCCAGATAGTCGAAATAGCTCTGACCGATGTACTCGGAGAGGCGCTTGATCCTCGGTGCCTTGCCACCCCGGACCTCGGAATTGATTTTCGAGATATTGAAGATATTGATGTGGACTTCTTGGCCAAACCCGGGCAGTGAAGTCAGACGAGCCGCCACGCCTGATTCATAGTTGTCACCGGTAATGATTGTCGGCGGGTCCGTCGCAAATTCCGCAATGCCGGTGAACACATACTTTGGTGTGTTGGGCGTAAAGTCCGCAATCAGCTTGTTATAGATCGTCAGGTTCGGCGCCAGCACAAAGAAGTGGTTGATCGCGTGCGCCAGGTGCAGATAACTGATGAAGGCGCCCATGAGTCGGGTTTTCCCGACACCGGTCGCCAGAGCGAAGCAGAGGGACGGGAACTCCCGTTCAAAATCGGTGACAGTGGGAAACTCGCTCGTGATGGCAGCGAGTGCGCTGGTCAAGTCTGCGTTCTTCTTGGGCGGCACGATCTCCGTGACTCGGTCGAGGATCTCCAGCGAGTGCCGCTGCGGAGGCCGCAGGCTCAGCCGACCGGCTATGGCATTGACGTGGCGGTTCATACCTTATTGCCCATAGAGCAGCGAGAGCTACTCACTGTAGCTGGTCCCTCACCTGTTGCAGCGTTTTCTCAACGGATGGAATGAGGGCTGGAACCTTCGACTGCACGGCATCCCAGATGACGTGAACATCCAACCCAAAGTATCCATGGACGATGACATCGCGAAAGCCCGCCACTTTGGACCAATCCACATCGGGCGTTAGAGCTTTGACTTCCTCAGGCAGATGTTTGGCGGCTTCCCCGACGATTTCCAGGTTACGGACCACGGCGTCAATAATGAGATCCTGAGTAGAAACTGCTCGAAGGTTATGCCTTCCGTGTAGCGTCGAATCTTCCGTGCGCTTTCAACGATGTCCTCGATATAGAACAGCCAGTTACGCGACACGAACCAGGTCCTTCTCAATAAGAGGACGCATGCGAGGCTTCAGAGCCTCCTCGGTGACAAGATCGACGCCAGTTCCTAGCAGGGTCTCCAAATAAGCCTTCAGGTCCATATAACCATCGAAGGTAGGTGGCCGCTCGAATTCCACCAGGATGTCGACGTCGCTGTCGCGTCGCATTTGATCACGAGCGGCTGACCCGAACAACGTGAGTCGCTTCACTCCAAACTGCTTTCGCATGTCCTGGAAATGCGCCCGCAACCTTGACAAAAGCTGATCGCGACTCATGACATGCCTCCTCTCTCCATCGGTGCTATGCCCACTCTCACTCCTGCTGCCCACGGTGGGGTCGGCGTCTTAGAAGTGACCTGGATTTTGGAAAGTCATGCGTGGTCCGGGCCGGGGACGGTGGCGCACCCTGCACGAGGTAATCCAGAATCTCCCCCTGCATCCGCTCGATCTCCAGCCGATAGCCGGAACTCAACGCGGGCCATTCTTCCGGCCTTGCCGTCTTACGGAGCCCTTCCAACAGGTGTTCCACTTTGGCGACGCGTTCGCGCATCACTGCAAGTTCGTGATCATTTCGGATCATGGCATGGTCACCGGTTCGAAGAGGCCAACTATGCAACCGCGTATTCGACGGATTTGGGATTCTGCACCCGCTTCGAAGCGTTGAGAATTTCGATGCCGACGATGTTCTCATCCTTGTCATAATCCAGAATGACACCGGGCTTGTCCTCGTCACTCTCCTCCACCGGAGCGTCACTCAATTCGATCGTCAGCACATCCACTTCCTCGTCATATTTCACTTTCATGGCTTCCTCATACTCAATCTTATGCTGGAGACAGATGTCATTCCCGCGAAAGCGGGAATCCAGGCGCAATGTCAGAGAATCCCTTCCCACAGGTCCTTCCACTCTGGATTCTGCTTCTCGATCAGCTCCAGTTTCCAGGCTCGTTTCCACTTTTTCATCTGTTTCTCCCGCCCAATGGCCGATGCCATATCGGCATGCAACTCATAATAGACGAGCTGATGAACACCATATCGCTTCGTGAATCCATCCACCACGTCATTTCTGTGTTCCCACACACGCTTACGAAGGTCGCTCGTTACCCCGATATACAGCGTGCCGTTCCGCTTGCTGGCAAGAACATACACCGCTGGCTGTTGATCTGGCCTAATCTCACTGGATTCCCGCTTTCGCGGGAATGACTTGTATCACCAAACTCTAGCCCCTGCTGTCCAGGGGGCACCGGCGCCTTCGGCAGATTCTCGATCTTCAAACTGTAGTCGTCATGCCCCCACTCGCAGCGGGAGAGGACGGTCTTGGGAATCTTCTTGATCGTGAGATTGGGATACTTGTCGGGCTTCCCACGGAACGCGGAACACATCACCAAGAGCGACCGACCGTCGCCGACTTCATCGCTTAACGCTTGCAGTTGATCGTGGCTCAAGTTCTGCGTGGTGACATAAATGAAGTCCCGTTCGGTGGAATGGCCCTGCTGCCAATAGACCGAATCACTCGGCGCATAGGTGAACCCTTCGAGCTTACAGACCGCCTGAGCCAGCATGGTCGGGTTGTAGGCCTTGTTGATGACCCAGTTGCCCCATTTGTCTTGCTCCAGCAACGATGGCGCAAGGTGGTAATAGCGAAACCCGCCCCCGCCCTTCCAGCCGACGGCTTCTGTGATACCCCCCCTTGCCCTCTCCGTCGATGACTTTTTTGAGCCGTGGAATAATGTGGGTATGGCAGTGTTCACCAAGTTCCACCATGATCCACCGCCGCCCCATCTTATGAGCTACAGCGCCAGTTGTCCCGGAACCGGCAAAAGAGTCGAGAACGATATCATTGGCATCTGTAGCTAAGGCAATGATTCTTTGCATCAACCGCTCAGGCTTCGGTGTATCAAAAACGTCTTTCTCGCCAAAAAGCTCGATAATCTCCTTCTTTGCTTCCTGAGTATGGCCGACCTCGTCGTTTGTCCACCAGGTCCAGGCGGTGTTTCCCTCGGATTCAGAAAGAAAGGTTTTCCGCCTAGGCATACCTTTGCCATCTTTGCCAAACCAAATTCGCTCGTCAGCCACCAATTGCAGGAAGACAGGTTCAATATTCTTCCAGCAGACACCAGGTGGTGGATAGTACTCAGCGCCACCAGGAGTCGTAATCTTGTACATCTGATTCGGGCGAAAACCCTGCGCCGTATAATCCGACGAGACCCAAGGTCCTCGAGGGTCATTATCGGGATTCTTGTACTGTGAAATCTGTACCGGAGTCTTTGGCAGTTTATTAGGTTTAAAACTTGAGGCTTCCTTTGCATACACCAAAATGTGGTCGTGACCAGCACCGAGCGAGGCTCTAATATCTGGCGAAGTGCGCTTCTGCCATAGCACGTTTGCGATGAAGTTCACCCGGCCAAATATTTCGTCGCAGAGAACCTTAAGATAGTGGCATTCGTTGTCATCTATGTTTATCCATATTGATCCTTCGGGCTTCAGCAGACGATGAAGTAGTTCTAAGCGATCCCGTATCAACGAGAGCCACAGTGAATGTTCCACGCTATCGTCATAGTGCTCAAATGCGCTGCCGGTGTTGTACGGAGGATCGATATAGATGCACTTGATCTTTCCGGTGAATTCCTAGTCCAAGGCTTTGAGGGCTAGGAGGTTGTCCCCGAAGATGAGCCGATTGTCGAAGAGATCACGGTCGGTGACGCGGTGCGCGGCGTGGTAAGACTTCTCTGGGTCCTCTAGCAGGATGCGCGGCTCCAGCTTCGGCCGGTTCTCTTTCCCAATCCAGGTGAGTTCGAGTTTTTGGGTGTTTCGCATGCTCACCGAGGAGCCTTTCGAGTTCTTGAAACCCAGCACCCGGGTCTCCGTTTCAGATGCATAACCGCCGCAACATAGATGATGTCTTCTTGCACGGCATAGATCAGGGCATAAGGAAAGCGAGGGATCAGATACCGCCGAAATCGTCCCTTGATCCTGCGCCATAGAAGCGGATGCAGAACGATTTCCTCGGTCGCCGCCTCAACTTCATCCAAGAAAGCTTTCCCTAAACCCGGCTGGTTGTCTTCATAGAATGCGGCGGCCTCGCGCGCTTCCACCAACGCATCCGGATCGAAGAGCACCCTCACCAGCCGAGATCCTTCCGAATTTGCTTGAATGCGCGGTCCGCCGGCACTCCTGCACGTTTGCCACGCCGCCATGCGGAGAATCGGCGCTCGGCTTCCTTGATCCAGGCTTCTTCGACCTGGGTCAATGGTTCGTGACGTACACTGCGCATCAGACGTTCCGCGAGCGCTTCTCGATCCTTGATCGGCAACCGAATGGCTTCCCGTTCGATTTCAAGCAACTTTGGACTCATAGTGTGCTCCTCCTCATGATGATCTTGTGCTCAGGACAATCCGCGGCTCCAGCTTGGGCCTGCCTGTGCGTGTCCGCACGCAGACAGGCCGGTTCTCCTTCCCGATCCAGGTGAGCTCGAGTTTGTGCTTGCTACCCACTTCGACGTTCACCTTCTGATGATTTGATGGCCGGGGTTTCTTTGACTGAAGCCACAGTAAGGAGCACGTTCCTGCTCGCCTTACGAACTGCCAAGACTCTCGAGCCGGCCCACCCACTGGTTGAAATGGGCACATTCACGGCGCATGGTGTCCAAGCCGATACGCCCCGTTGTCAGCGGACCGTGCAAGCGTTTGCGATAGGCGGGGAAGAGCTTCAGTACACGGGCAGAAGGAGTGGTATTCGGATCGTCATTGATGTCTTCTGGCGTCGAGAAGCCTCTTCGGATTGCCTCCAGGTGTGTGCTTGCCGCCGGAGCATTCATGACCTCGGCCAACGCATCAGGCTTAGAAAACAGAAGAGCCTCGAATTCATGGATCATGAAGTAGGCCAGAAACCTCGTGCCGGCATTAAAATGACGGTCCAACGCCGCTTCCAGTTCTCGTGCTCGCTCAAGCGAGTTGCTGCCTTGGAGATTCTGCTTTCCTGGGAAGTCGTCGGGCAACCCGTAATAATCAATCATGGTGGTGATAAGGATCGCGTTGGTATCGCCCAACAGTCGTCGGAGGTCGTCTTCAACCTTCTTGAAATCCGTGATACCCCCTTTGAAGTGTGGACCCCGCTTCACGCGCTTTGTTGTTGCCAGCTTCGGTTCCGGATGAATGCCGACATTCCATAGGTGAGGCTGCAAGACGTCCTTGACGAAACGTTCCTCGGTTTGGCCTTCGACCAGGATCAACACCTTGCGCATGGTCAGGGTCTGCCTCCGAGGATATTTTTCTCCCACAGTTCGCCCAGCGAGTAGTTCTCCAGCCACGCCGACATGTCAGCGGATTCCAGATGCCGAAAGACGCTTTGTTGGTCAACACGCTCCACGACCCACACGAACTCCGGCGCAAATTGGTTTACTAACGTGACGGACTGCGTTGCCACCAGCACCTGCGTTCGTTGAGAAGCCGACTCCAACAGATCCGCCAAGAGACTGATCGCTGCCGGGTGCAAGCCGAGTTCAGGTTCATCGAGCAGCACGACTGCCGGTAGGATTGGCTGCAAGAGCAGTGTGGCCAAGCACATAAATCTCAGCGTTCCGTCGGACAGGGCTGAAGCGTTGAAATAGGCTTCGCTGCCCTTTTCCTTCCACTCCAAACGAATCTTCTCCGGATTCAAGCGGGAAGGTTCGAGTCGGAAACCTTCGAAAAATGGCGCGATTAGTCTGATCGTGTCTTCGATATTTTGGAAATGACCGGGGTGTTTTTGTTGCAGCCGATACAGAAACGCCGCCAAGTTGCCGGCATCGGGGTGCAGTCGGCGGTTATCATCCACGTCTCCCGTTTGCTTGACTCGGGCTGAGCTGCTCGTGTCATGGAAGTGATAGATGCGGTAACTCTCAAGATCATCGCGCACGTAACCAGCGATGCGCTCAGTCGATTGCTTCACGCGAGCTTCAGCATGACCCGAGCCTAAGTCGATGGGCAGCGGACTTTGGTATCGAGTTCGATCATGAAACCAAATAGTTTCACTGGAAAAAATGAAACGATCCTGGGCCGTTGGCCGCAAGGTGAAACCATAGCCATTTGCATAGGCTTCCCCCCCGAATTCCAGTTCGACGGTGAGAGAAGGCGATTGCTTTCGCCCAAAGTATAAGATGCTGTCGGCTCCACCTGCCTCACCTGTGTAGTTCTGAAGATCACCGGCAACGACACGATTGAGAAAATGAAACACGCCGATGAGATTAGACTTCCCCGATCCATTCCCACCGATGAAGATATTCAGGCGACCTAGGCGAAGTGTCTGATCGTGAATGGACTTGAAGTTCTTGACCTTGATCTGTTCGAGAGTCCGCATGGGTCCTAATGTGGCATGGACTTTCTAAAAAAGAAAGCCGCACATTCCAAAAACATTATGCCGGTGTCCATGGCCCAACGATACAGGTGGCGACGCCGCGGGGGACTCCGTGAGTTTGATTTCCGTCTTGCAGGAAGGACAGGTGATGGTTGGTTCGCTCATACGGTCTTTCTTGGGCTCGTGATCCAAGTTTCCTGACTCTAAGACGATAGGACCACC
>JBBIKN010000040.1:0-24919 GCA_037445435.1 Nitrospira sp.
CTAGCGCCCTCACGGGTGTCCGGGTTCAAATCCCGGCTTCGGCACCACCCCTCTTCTCCTTAACTCAAGGCAGTACTGCGTCGCCATTTCGAGCATCGACCGACACCAGTCTGTAGAGCTTTTTTTGGGGCTGGAGGCTGCTCGGCGCCGCAGACCCCTGTCAGCCGGCACGCAGAAACGGTTCACTCAGAGCCGGCAAACTGAGAAAGACTCTACGCGAGAATTACAGATCGTACTTCTGCCATGAGACAATCTTCCTCCGTTCTGGTGAAACTCTCAGCTGTTCTCTACAGATGTTGTCGCCGGGTCTCATTGGCGCTCTACAGAAGACACGTTCCCTTTCCACTCCTCAATGTCCTCCTGTACCCGACGTATCTTTTTCAGTTTGTGGCGGTGCACCACAGATTCCCGATAAGACCGACCCGATTATTCAATGATTTCCTCTTTCAAGTACGGTCAGGAACTGAGCTGGAATGCCCGTTACGGAGACGTGTGTCGGACAAGGAGTACTGCAAGATGTACATGGAGGAGAAGCTCGGTGCGGAAGCAACCACTCCAACAATCTGTGTCTTGCGGACAGGGGACGAAGTTGAGCGATATAGGCCTTCGGTATTGCCTTGCGTCATTAAGCCCACGAATAGCTGCGGAAGGATGGTCATAGCACGCTCCGAACAGGAGTATATTGAGGCCCTGCCCAAGATTATGGATTGGTTTCACGAGGACTATTTTGTGTGTGACCTGGAAAAGAACTACGCCACCCTTGAACGAAAAGTCATCGTAGAGGAATACATCGACGACTCCTTTTCTCTCGAAGGATCAGTTCACTGTCTGGGGGGAGAGCCCAAACTCATCAGCCTGATCGATCGGGATACCAAGGCGCGGCAGTCTTTTGACCTCGATGGAACGCCTTTAGGGGTAAGCTTGTATTATCCCTTACAAGCATTCGAACCGGCCAGTTGGGAGTTCTTACCGAGCCTGCTGCGCCAATCGCGAATTCTTTCGTCCGAGTTCACATATATACGAGTGGACTTTTTTACCGATACGAAGCGGGTGATTTTCGGTGAGCTGACGAATTTGCCCGCAGCCGGGATTGGCCGGTTTCATCCCGCCGATGGTGAGAAGAAATTTTCCGAGGTGTTCTTCCGGCCTGTGCGCTGATAAAGTCCAAGGGCCAATTCACCGTCAAAAACTCTTTTCGTTTGTTGATCCCCAAGATGGCGTTGACCTGAGTAAGAAGATCCTTTTTGGGGACGGAGATGCCAAAAAACTTGGTCATCCAGCTGTGAATGTGCGTTTCGTCTCTAAAGACCCACTTGTGGATCACCGTCTCCCTCCGGATCTTTTGATATCCGGCCAATTCCACCATCCCGCCAAAGTCATGTTTGAGGTAGTTCCCGACATGTCCCGTAGGAGTATGCCGTCCCACAAACCCATCAAGGAAACGGCTCGTGGGGGAATCATTTGTCACCTCTACCATTAACAGCCAACCGCCGGCCTTGAGAGCCTTTCGGGTTGCTGCGATGAATTGACACTGTTCCTGATCCGTAAGGTGATGTATGCCTGCGATGGATATCACGGCGTCGAAATAGTACTTCCGTATGCCGGTCAATCCGAAGTCTGTTTGGAGGATGTTCCACCTGTGCAACTTCGCCGGCACAACGAAATCCGCAAAGGTGACCTGTTCATTCATCGCGACACTCTTTACCAGGCTGCCTTCGAAGGGAACATTGAGAACCCTTCGTGCATTGAGACGTTTTATCGTGTCATAGAGATGTTGAATCTCCGACGCGCGAGGGGAATTATCCTTTGCGTAGGCATGGATCAGGTCGTCGTTATTCCCAAATCGTTCTTGGTACGTCGTCGGCATGATTCACCTCGATCGCCGTTCCTCGAACATGGTTTCCCCGATAGGCATCTTGCTTGTAAGAGTAGTTTACTTATCAGAGGAGGACACGTGCTACAACTCAAAAGGTGCCGCGCCAAACAGGGGTCATAGAGCAAAAAGTATGGACCGTGGCTTTCCGGGCGAGCTGGTGGCCTTGGCTCTACACAATGAGGTCTACGTGGCAGGTCGCGACATTGTCTGATGAGACCTCGGTCTTACCATCACAGTGGGCCGACCACGTGAGCTCGGTCTTGGGAGTGGCGGAAATGCAGGCAATGGTTGTATTGTAATCGAGTGTAGGGCATTCTAAGCCCCAATCCATGTACGATGCTGAAAGGTAGGTACACAATGCGGTCGTTCCTGCTCGCGGTCGTTTTAGTTGTGACCACTGCGACCGTCACGGCGGCGGAATCGTTGAATGGTAATTCGAAGAAAACGCTACCTTCGTCGGCACCTTTGTCGGGGGAGGAGCCATACGCTGCCTTGCAGCGTGGAGACTTCAGGCTTGCGGCGGGCCTCTTTTACCCCCTCGCGGAAAAGGGAGATGCACGGGCACAGTACAATCTGGGACTACTGTATGCTAGCGGCCTGGGTGTGACGCACGACTACCAGGCGGCACTGAAATGGCATCGCATGGCTGCGAAGCAAGGTCACGCTGGAGCCCAAGGTGAATTGGCGCAGATGTATGCCAAGGGACAAGGCGTTCCCCAGGATTATGTTCGCGCCTACATGTGGTACAGCGTCGCAGCGGAATCGTTAAGTGGCGGTTCGAAACAAGAGCTGGTGAAGGATCGAGACAATGTGGCTTCGCATATGAATCCGGCGCAGATCCAGAAGGCGCAAGAGATGGCCCAGCGCTGCTTAGAGTCACAGCTTAAAAAGTGTGACGAGAAGTAAAGATCTCCCGCAAGGCTTCCCCAATCAGACTCGCCTCACGCTATTGACCTTAAAAAGTCTGAACTACGTGGAGCGATGAGAAGCGTATTCCTTTCCTTCCTTCCTCCGTCTATCTGTCCTGAGATTGAGGGCATGGATTCCCAAAGCTGTTCACGCCCCTCGTCCTCCTCTTGCCTCTGTCACTCCAAGTGGTTCAGACTGTAGCCAAAGGGTGTCATGACGGTCCAGACGGATAAGAAATGGATGGGTCGGGGGATTTTTCTCGTCGCTTTCATTCTGCTTCTGTCGGGAGGGGAGCTGATCGACTATGCTGGAGCGGATGATACAGCTCTGGAGCGGCCCGGATTCGCGCTTATCACACGGGATGGGTCTGGCGATGTCGGTGAGTACACTTCCATCGCGATCGGGGCGGACGGCTTGGCCCTCATCAGCTACTACGACGCCACGAATCATGATCTGAAAGTGGCGCACTGTTCCAACCAAGCATGCACCTCCGCGACGATCAGCTCTCTGGATCGTACTGGCGATGTCGGGCAGTACACCTCCATCGCGATCGGAAGGGACGAACGAGGTCTGATTACATACTATGACGCCACACACGGCGACTTGAAAGTCGCACACTGCGCCGATCTTGCTTGTACCTCTGCTGCGCTTACGACTGTTGACTTCACCGGCAATGTCGGTCGGTACACGTCCTTGACGATCGGCGTCGATAATCTCCCTCTCATCACCTACTACGATGTAACTAAAGGGGATCTGAAAGCGGCGCACTGCGCCGACATCGCATGTAAGGTCGCGACGATCACCACGCTCACGTTCCTGCAGGCCGAGGGGGACGTCGGTCAGTACACGTCCGTCGCCATCGCCGGGGGGCAAGGTCTCATCAGCTATTACGATGCAACCGACCACTATCTGAAGTCTGCGCTCTGTCCGGATTTGCGCTGTACGGAACCCACCCTCACCACAACCCCGGACAAAAACGGCGATGTTGGCCGGTTTAGTTCCGTGGCAATCGGCAATGATGAGCGTCCCATCATCAGCTATTACGATGCGACAAACGGCGATCTCAAGGTGGTCCACTGCGAGGAGGTGGTATGCACGTCGGCGACGCGCACCACACTGGAGAGCGACGGCAATGTCGGTCAGTATACGTCGGTGATCATTGGGGCAGACGGTCTGCCCGTTATCAGTTACTACGACGCCACAAATGGAGATCTGAAAGTGGCGCACTGTACCGATGTGGCCTGTACTGCCGCGACGCTTGCGACCCCCGACGGCACCGGCCGCAATGTCGGTGAGCACACGTCCATCGCCATTGGGACGGATGGGCTGCCTATCATCAGCTACTACGATGTCACCAATAGGGACCTCAAGGTGGCCCACTGTAGTGATGCAGACTGCGCTTCTGCAATCGTCACCCCGCTGGATGGAGTAGCCAATACTGTCGGCGCGCCGTCCTCAATGGTACTGGGAGCCGATGGCAAAGGGTTGATCAGTTACTACGACGCCACGAACGGCGATCTCAAGGTGGTGCATTGTCTGGACATTGCCTGCGCCTCTGCCACGCTGACCACCGTTGAAAGCCAGGACGACGTCGGTCAATACAGTTCCGTGACGATCGGCACCGATGGGTTTCCCCTCATCAGCTATTACGATGCGACAAACGGGGACCTCAAGGTGGTGCACTGTGAAGATGTGGCTTGCATCTCCGCGACGTCCTATGCATTAGACCAGGAAGGTCAGATCGGTCGGTTCACTTCGATGACGATCGGGACCGACGGCCGAGGCCTGATCAGCTACTACGATGCCACCAATCAGGACCTCAAGGTGGCGCATTGCGACGATCTCGTCTGCAGCTCAGCCAAGATCACCACGCTGGGCGGCCAGGGCGATGTGGGTCAATTCAGCTCGATCACGATCGGCGCTGATGGCCTCGGCTTGATCAGCTACTACGACGCCACCAATCAGGACCTCAAGGTGGCGCATTGCGACGATGTGGAATGTCGATCGGCGACGCATAGTACCGTAGATGGTCCCGGTCAAGTGGGTCAATACAGCTCCGTGACGATTGGGCAGGACAACGTGGGTTTGATCAGCTACTACGATGCGACGAATGGAGATCTCAAAGTGGCGCACTGCAATGATTTGGCCTGTAGGTCGGCGAAGGTCGCAACCCTGATCAACCAGGATAACGTGGGCCAATTCACCTCGATCACCATTGGTCCAGACGGTAGAGGCCTCATCAGCTATTACGATGTGACGAACGGCGATCTACGAGTAGCTCATTGTGCCGATGTTGACTGTCAGTCGGCGACGCAGACGGTCGTCCAGAGTCAGGACAATGTCGGTCAATTTACGACGATCATCATCGGGATGGATGGTCGAGGCCTGATCAGCTACTACGATGCGACGAACGGAGATTTGAAGGTGGCGCACTGCTCCAACAGCCTGTGTGTGCCGTACCACCGCCGCTGAGCCGAGACCCTCCGGATCCATTCGATTCGTTCTATTCCGTGCAGGCTAAGACGCACGCAGGTTTCTGATCTCTTCCAGTGTTTTCTCGATCTCAACAGGTGAGTTGAGAAGGCTTGGCGCGAGCCTGGCGTACTTCGCCGCATAGGGTGTGACACTGCCGACGATGCCGCGCTGCCGGAGTTTGTCCACGACCGCACGTGGCGTCAGACCGGCCACCTCGAAACAGACGATCCCGGCCGAAAGGTCCTGCGAGAGCGGGGTGTGTAGAGCGACATGCGGCATGGCTGCCAAGCCTTGCTTTAGCTGCTGGTTCAGTTCATAGATCCGCTGCGTCACCTTGGATTTCCCGATAGCTTGATGAAACGCGAAGGCTTCATCCAGCGACCAACGATGTTCGAATGAATGGAACCCGCCCGGGGTCATGTGAACGGATTGCGGGAGATCCTTCGACGGTTTGTTCTCCATCCAGAGGTCATAGGCCTGTGAGTTGAAGGTCGGAATGGTCGCTTGGGCGATGGGCCAGGCCTGCGGGTGACCCCAGACGAGCCCGGTGCCACGGGGACCGAACATCCACTTGTGCGTCCCGGCGATGAGGAAGTCGCAGCCCAGCTCTCTCACGCGGAAATCCTCAACTCCCAAGGCATGGACTCCGTCTACACAGAGGATAACCCGATCCTGTTCGTCTCGCGAACGATTGGTGGCTTGGATGGCCAGCGCCATGTCCTGAATCGGTAATTTGAGGCCCGTGCTGGAATGGACCCAGGTCATGGCCACAACGCGTGTAGCAGGGGTGATGCTCTTTTGCAGGGCGTCAACCAACTCGTCGCGCGACAGGGTCTTGAGTGAACGATAGAGAGGGATCTGACGCACTGTGGCTCCGGTGCGCTCGGCGCGGAGACGCAGGGCAGTTTCCGTCGAATAATGGTCGTGGGTCGTGGTGAGAATCTCTTGCCCAGTATGAAGCTTTAACCCGCCATAGAGCAAGCCGAGGCCCATTGTCGTACTGTCGGTTAAGGCGATATCGATGGGATTGGCGCCTAGATAATCGGCCGCGGTCTGAAGAACCTTCGCTTCCTGCTTCTCTTCGTGCTCGATCCAATAGCCGAGAGGATCCGCATCCAGGCCGGCGCGATGCCGTTCGATCGCTTCACGCACCGGGGTGGGATGAGACGCGAGAAAAAACGCCGCCAAATGGATGAGCTGCGGAGCGAGGGGAAACTGCGCCCGAAGGTCGTCCCAGTTCTTGAACCTCCACCGCGGAGATTGTTGATCGGCAAAGGCACGATGAGAGGCGCTTGCCAGAACCGTTGCCCCCAACGCTAAACCAGTACGCATCAGAAAGCTTCGACGTCCGATGTCGGGCATGCCACCTCCTCTTAAACAACGCGGTCTGTTTTACTGTACTGCTTGTTATGGAAATCAGGCAAGGAGAGCCGCCTAGAGCAGGATCACACCTCTGCCCGAGAAAAGCGCACACGAGATCCTGTTAAGGCTGATAGCTTTCGATCGGGGGACAACTACAGACAAGATGACGATCGCCGTAAGCCTCGTCGATGCGGCTGACGCTCGGCCAGAACTTACTGTGCTTCAACCAGGGTGCAGGAAACGCCGCTTGCTCTCGACTGTAGGGACGATTCCACTCCGTCGCCGTGACGACGGATGCAGTATGGGGCGCGTTCTTCAGCAGATTATTGATCCGTGGTTGGCGCCCATCGACGATCTCCTGAATCTCGGCACGGATCAAGATGAGCGCTTCGCAAAGCCGATCGAGTTCGCTCTTGGCTTCGCTTTCCGTCGGTTCGACCATGAGCGTACCGGCGACCGGAAACGAAACGGTCGGCGCGTGGAAGCCATAGTCCATCAATCGCTTGGCGACATCCATCGCCTCGATGCCGGCGCTTTCCTTGAATTCACGCAGATCCAAGATAAACTCATGAGCCACCAGCCCGGAGTCTCCCCTATAGAGGATAGGGTAGTGCTTTTCCAGGCGCTTGGCCATGTAGTTCGCGTTGAGAATGGCCACCTTCGTGGCTTTGGTCAATCCGTCGCGACCCATCAGGGCAATGTACACCCAAGAGATCGGCAGAATATTCGGACTGCCGAACGGGGCAGCCGACACCGGGCCGATGGCTTGGGGCCCGCCAAGTTTGATTACCGGATGCCCGGGAAGAAACGGCACAAGATGTCGTGCTACCCCGATGGGTCCCACGCCGGGTCCTCCGCCTCCGTGGGGGATACAAAACGTCTTATGAAGATTGAGATGGCACACATCGGCCCCGATGTCGCCCAGGCGGCAGAGGCCGACCATGGCATTCATGTTCGCCCCATCGATATAGACCTGTCCGCCGTGAGTATGGACGATTTGGCAAATGCGCCGCACGCTTGCTTCAAATACGCCGTGCGTCGACGGATACGTGAGCATGAGAGCCGCCAATCTGTCTCGATACTGAACGGCCTTGGCCTCGAGATCGGCGACATCGACGTTTCCGTGCCGATCGCAGGTGACGACCACGACCGTCATGCCCACCATGGCGGCACTGGCGGGGTTCGTGCCGTGGGCCGAAACGGGAATCAAGCAGACGTCTCGGTGTGATTCTCCCTTCGAACGATGGTACGCTCGGATTACCATTAGACCCGAATACTCTCCCTGGGACCCCGCGTTCGGCTGGAGCGAGAAGGCTGCAAATCCGGCAATCTCGGCCAGCCACGCTTCGAGCTGTTCAAACAACGCCCGATAGCCAAGCGTTTGGTCTGTCGGCGCAAAGGGGTGCAGACGAGCGAATTCCGGCCACGTCACCGGTAGCATTTCACTAGTGGCATTCAACTTCATCGTGCAGGAGCCCAATGGAATCATTGAGTGGACGAGAGACAGGTCTTTGGCCTGCAGCCTGTGAAGATAGCGAAGCATCTCGTGCTCGGAGTGATAACGATGGAAAACCTCGTGTGTCAGGTATTTACTGGTTCGGGCTAAGGGAGACGAATAACTGAGATCAATGGTCCCTGCAAGATCGGAGAGATGGAACGGCAGCTGATCATGACCGACGAAGATCTGCAGGAGGCGCTGTACTTCCTCCTCGGAGCTGACTTCGTCGAGGGAGACGCCGATCGAGCCGTCTTCATAGTGCCGGAAATTGATTCTCTGTTCGTTCGCCCGCGTCGTGATCTGATCCGCTTGGGACTTAGACACCGGTATCCGGACCGTATCGAAGAAGACCTTCGGTAAGACTTCGAACCCAAGCCGTCGCAGCCCTTCAGCCAACAGCAGCGTGAGGCCGTGTACACGCTCGGCGATCCGACGCAACCCCTCCGGCCCGTGGTACACCGCATACATGGCGGCCATCACGGCCAACAAGACCTGAGCCGTGCAGATGTTACTGGTGGCCTTCTCCCGTCGAATGTGTTGCTCACGTGTTTGGAGCGAGAGTCTGATGGCGGGTCTACCGGTCACATCTTTTGAGACACCGACGAGTCGACCTGGTATCTGTCGTTTGTACTCTTCCCTGGTGGCAAGAAACGCGGCATGGGGCCCGCCGAAGCCCATCGGTACACCGAACCGTTGTGTCGAACCAACGGCAATATCGACACCGAACTCCCCTGGGGAGCGTAGTAATGTCAGGGCGAGAAGATCCGTGGCAACTGCGACCAGAACGCCGACTTCATGGACCTGCGCAACCAAGGCGCTGAAATCCCCCACATAACCGTCCGTCGCCGGGTACTGGAGTAGGATGCCGCACAACTGAGGACGCGAACAATCAATGGATGAGGCGACACCGGTCTTGATGACAATGCCTAAAGGTTCGGCTCTGGTCTGCAACACCGCCAAGGTTTGTGGATGGCAGTCGCGTGAGACAAAAAATTCCTTTCGCTCCTCACCTCTGTTGCGGGCGATCGTATAACACATGGCCATCGCTTCGGCTGCAGCGGTCGCTTCATCCAACAGCGAGGCATTGGCCAGCGGCAGACCAGTCATGTCTGCTACCATGGTCTGGAAGTTCACGAGCGCCTCTAAGCGGCCTTGTGAAATCTCGGCTTGGTATGGGGTGTATTGCGTGTACCACGCAGGATTTTCTAAAATGTTTCGTTGGATCACGCCCGGGGTGATGCAATCGTAATACCCCATACCGATCAACGATCGATAGACTTTGTTTTGGGACGCGATGCCTTTCAATCGGGCTAGAACGGCCTGCTCGCCGTCGCCGGTCGGAATGTCCAGGGAGCGACGAAGACGAAGGTCGAAGGGAATGGCCGTATCGGCCAAGGTTTCGAGCGACTGTAGGCCTAACGTGGCCAGCATCTCCTGAGTATCGGCGCTTGTGGGACCGAGGTGCCGGTGAAGAAAGTCGTCAGTCGGTTGAAGCCAATTTTGAGTAGTCATGGAGTCGACCATCCTCTGTTTCGTTCGGACAGGATGGGGTTTGAGTACTGCTCCTGTCAACCGAGCAGCGTACCACGCTCTCAGCTCTTTTTCCAAGAGACCAAACTTGCTTTTCCGAGATATTCACGGGTAATTGTCCTGCAGAGCCGCCGACTTTGATTGCTTTTCCGATAATTCACGCTATTGTTAACTCATATCTCCAGTCCTGAGAGCTGACCTATGGTTGCCACGAAATCCGCAGCCGAATGAAATGACAGAGCAGGGATTGCCGCAGCATGTCTCGATGCTAAAAGTTATCGTCATCACACTCGTTCTCGGTGCCACAGTCGTCATGGGATACGCGGGATACGCCGTCTTCAAGAACCATAGTTTAGTCACCCGGTTTCTGGCCCCTCATTTACCGACAAGTCAGCCCGGCGTGGTCCTCACCGATTCGCGGCCGAAGTCTTTACAGATCGATGCTCGGCTGACTCGCGAATGGATCGATCATCTGCTCGATGCGTACGATGAAGCTGTTCGACGAAAGGATATTGACGGCATCCTGCGCTACATTGCTCATGACGCGATCATTACCATTCATCTGAGGCAAGGCCCCCAACAACAGATGGCGCTGCTGACGCGGGAGGAATACCGGAAGACCCTGGCCATGAGTTTCGCCTTTCCCAGTGCCAACGACTTCACTCGTACGAATACGTCCGTCTCGTTGGCCTCGGATGAGCGGAGCGCGAAAGTCTCCTTCAAATCGACAGAGACGCTTCTCCAGGCCAACCGGGAATTCAAAACGGAGGGCGAAGAAACGTTGGTCTTCACTATTCGCGACGGCAAGCCCACGATCACCTCTCTGGAACAAACCTTCCCCGGCGATTCGACCTAGTTCTGGCTTCGTGAACACCTAAACGTCTCTGTAAGCTCTAAGATTCACATTCGTCCGTCTGGTATAATCACGCCGCTGACCACATGTTGGAGTATGTATGCGGGTCCTTGTTATAGAAGATGAAACCAAAGTCGGCTGTTTTATCAAGCGGGCGCTTGAAGAAGAAAGCTATGCCGTCGATCTCTGTGAGGACGGAGCCAAGGGGTTAGAGATGGCCCTGGCGACCAACTACGACCTCCTGGTCGTCGACGTGATGTTGCCGTCCATGTCCGGCCTGGATGTGTTGAAAAATATCCGCCGTGAACGGATCCATACACCGGTGTTGATTCTCTCGGCTCAATCCCAGATCGATCAGCGGGTCAAAGGACTGGATGCCGGTGCCGACGATTATCTAACCAAACCGTTTGCGATCGATGAGCTCTTGGCGCGCGTTCGAGCCCTGCTGCGCCGTGGGGCGTCCGAAAGCCCGGGAATCCTTCAGGTGGACGACCTCATTCTCAACCCGGCGACCCGTGACGTCACCCGGGGAGGGCAGCGCATCGATCTGACGCTGAAAGAGTACGCGTTGCTCGAATATCTCATGCGCCATACCGGCCGCGTCCTCACCCGACCCATGATCTCCGAACACGTGTGGAATCAAGATTTCGATACTTTCACCAACGTCATCGACGTCTATGTGAACTACCTCAGGAATAAAATCGATCGAGGCCGAACCAAGAAACTGATCCATACCATCCGCGGTAGCGGGTATATGTTGAAGGCCGACTAGTCAAATTCGCCGGTAGGCTGAGGCCTAGGCTTAGTGCGGAGCCGGACCGGCGCTCAACCTTAACCTAGGAATTGCTTCATGCCCTTGCGCGTCCGACTCACTCTCTGGTACGGGACCGCCCTCGCCCTGGTCTTAATCGTGTTCTCCGTGGTTCTGTACGCCATGACCGCCCGAAACTTACGCGACGCCGTTGATCAATCCCTGGAGGAAACAGCGACTACCGCTGTGCGATCGCTTGAAGAACGCGGGTTTCTTCCTCTGATCAGTGAAGAGGAACTACTCTCTCAGTTTCCTGAGTTGACGCGAATCGATAAGTTCTTCCAGATCTTCAGCCCCTCCGGCACGATCACGATCCGTTCGCCGAACATCAAACAACACGAAGTACCCCTGAGCCGGACCGCCCTCGATACCGCCTTTGCCGGACAGAGCATTTTTGAGTCGGCCAAATATCCCAATGAGCCTCCATTGCGGCTGATCTCCGTGCCGATCATGTACCGGGGTAATCTTTTGTATATCGTGCAAGTAGGTACGTCGATGGAGTCGGTCGGAGAGACCCTCCATCGATTTCTGATCCTGCTTGTGGTGGCCATCCCGATCGCCCTGACGGTGTCCCTCGCGGGGGGATGGTTTTTGGCGGGACGAGCGTTACGTCCGGTCGACAAGATCACCCTTGCCGCGCAGCGTATTGCCGCGGGAGACCTCAGTCAGCGTCTCAGCATGCCGGCGGCGCACGATGAAATCGGTCGCCTGGCCGCCACCTTCAACAACATGATCGGCCGATTGGATGCGTCGTTCCGCCAAATCCGTCAATTCACCAGTGACGCATCGCACGAGTTACGGACCCCTCTCACGGTGATGAAGGGTGAAACAGATTTGGTTCTGCGGCGACCTCGTGCGCTCGAAGACTATAAGTCGGTGCTTGAAAGCAATTTGGAAGAGATCGATCGAATGACCCGGATCGTCGACGAACTGTTGTTCCTCTCCCGTGCCGACATGGGAGAAGTCAAAATGGAATCGTTGCCGGTTGCGATGGCGTCTTTAGTCGAAGATATTCATCGTCAGGCCACGCTGCTCGGCCAGGACCGCAATATTGAGGTCGTGCTCGGAACCGTCATGCCGGTGGTTGTGCAAGGCGACGACCTGCGGCTCCGCGAGCTACTGCTCAATCTTGTCGAGAATGCGATGAAGTATTCGCACCCCGGAGGAAAGGTCGAAATCTCATTGTTGAATGACGGTCGAGAGGCCAGACTGTCCGTCACGGACCATGGGATCGGCATCGCCCCTGCAGACCACAAGCGGATTTTTCAGCGGTTTTTCCGCACCGATGTCGCTCGAGCCCACACGAAGAAGGGAACGGGCCTCGGCCTTGCCATCTGTGCCTGGATCGCGGATTTGCATAAGGGGCGGATAGAAGTCAAAAGCGACCTTGGCCAGGGTTCAACCTTCACCGTTGTGCTACCGCTCGCTCATCCCGAGGCTTAGCGAATCTAATTCTTGGATGAATTTCCCTCTCCTCCCGGTTGTTACTTGCGCACTCGACACTGTGACCTCACTACACCAATGAGTTCACGCACTGTTGTCTATTCGATCGACAGCCTCATGAGACCGAATGGAAGGGTGGAGAATCGGCAAAGTGTAATACAAAAGGAACGGCGTCATCCCACTCCCCTTTTGAGTTCCCCTTCTATAGGAACGAAAGCGTCAATCGAATACCACGGTCTTTTTCCCGTAAACTAAGACGCGGTGTTCAATGTGTCGACGCACGGCGCGCGCCAGTACGATTTCCTCCAAGTCGCGTCCTTTCCGCACGAGATCTTCCACCGTATCTCGGTGTCCTACACGAATCACGTCTTGCTCGATGATCGGCCCCTCGTCCAAATCTTTGGTCGCGTAGTGTGCCGTCGCTCCGATGATCTTGACGCCGCGGTCGTAGGCCTGCCGGTAGGGATTGGCTCCGATAAAGGCCGGAAGGAAGGAATGGTGAATATTGATCACCGGACAACCGACTTGAGCCAGAAAGTCGGCGCTGAGAATCTGCATGTAGCGAGCCATCACCACAAGCTCCACCCGGTGCTCTTTCAGCATCGCCAAGACCTGTTGTTCCTGTTGGGGCTTGGTCTCCTTGGTCACGGGATAGATAATAAAGGGAATATTGAAGAGGTCGGCCCAGCCGGTGCAGGTGTCGTGATTGGAGATGATGACAGGGACATCGATGTGCAGTTCGTCCCGTCGGTGCCGTTGGAGAAGGTCGGCCAGACAGTGATCTTGTTTCGAGACCAGTAGGCCGACGCGGGTTCGTCGGCTTGAGGGGTATACTTCGTAGTGCATCTCATACACTTTTGCGATCGGAGCGAAGGCGGCCGGAATGTCGTCCGATGGAATCTGGAATCCCTCCGTGGCGAATTCCATCCGCATGAGAAAATCGTTCGTCTCTTCGTCAGTGTGATGATCGGAATCCAGGATATTGCCGCCGAAGTCATGGATGAAGCCGGATACTCTGGCAACGATGCCTTTACGGTCTTTGCAATGAACCAGCAAAACGATGGAGTCTTTCCTCTGGGCCGTCATTGATTATCACTCCTGTAAAGTGGCTGCTGTACGGGTAGGAGAGCGAAGGGCGGCATCAGCGAACGGGTTCCTCGACAACTCGGCCGACGAGGTCGAAGCCTGCTGCATCCGTGATCTGAATCCTGCAGAAATCACTGGGTGCAGGATGGAAGACCTTTCGTTGAGTCGCTCCCTGCGCAGCACTGACAGTCGAACCTTCGTCGATGTAGACGATGCCATCGATTTCAGGTGCCAGTCCTTCGTGACGTCCTTCAAGGACACCATCTGTTTCTTTGGATCGTCCGTCGATGAGCACGTCGAGGATAGAGCCAACTTTGGCCCGGCCTTTGGCCGCAGCAATCGATTCCTGGACGGAGAGAATGGCGTTGCGGCGCTCTTCCATGAGCTCACGCTCAACTTTTTCGTCCAGGTCTGCTGCCGAGGTTCCTTCCTCATCCGAGTAGAGAAACACCGCCACCCGATCGAACTCAGCCTGTTCCACATAGTCGTGCAGCTCGGTAAAGGCGGAGTCGGTTTCTCCCGGGAAACCCACTATGAAGGCGGTCCGGAAGGTCACGCCTGGGATACGGGTACGGATACGATCGACCAGGCCTTTAATCGCAGCTTGATCACCCAGCCGATGCATACGAGTCAGCATGCGATCGTTGATATGCTGAAGCGGCATGTCGATATACTTCGTGATCTTTTCTTCCCCGGCGTAGAGGTCGAGAAGATCATCCGTAACTTGCTGCGGGTAGAGATAAAACGGGCGGATCCATCGGAGGCCTTCAACTTTCACCAGTTCACGAAGGAGTGAGGCTAAACCCTGGCGAATACCCAAATCAACGCCATAGTTGATCGTATCTTGCGAGATCAGGTTGATCTCTTTAACACCTTCAACGACGAGCCGTCGAGCCTCAGCGACGATCGATTCCACCGGCCTGCTGCGCTGCTTCCCGCGCATCAGCGGGATCGCGCAAAAAGTACAGTTGCGGTTGCATCCTTCGGCGATTTTCACGTAGGCGCTGTGCGGCTTCCCGAGTCGCAGGCGAGGTGCAAGTTCATCGTAGAGATAAGGAGGTTGGCTGATCCAGAGACGCCGATGCCGTTTCTTGGGAGCCAACAAGTCTCGGCAAATCTCTGCGATCTTCCCGAACTCCCCGGTACCGACCACTGCATCCAACTCCGGTAACTCTTTCAGCAAATCTCCTTGATACCGTTGTGCTAAACAACCGGCTGCAATCAAGACGCGACAGGTTCCTGTTTTCTTCAGATGCCCGTGTTCGAGGATGGTGTTGATGGATTCCTCTTTGGCTTCTTCGATGAAGCCGCAGGTGTTGACGATGACCACTTCAGCTTGTTTCGGATCGCCGGTTAGTTGAAAGCCCTCCGTCACGAGGGTTCCGAGCATGATTTCGGAGTCGACCTGATTTTTGGAGCAGCCCAGATTCACAAACCCGATCGTGGTCGTTGAAGGACGGACCCCAGCCGTCTTGGACGATGGAGCACGCCGGGGGATGATCAGTGGTTGAGACATGGAGGCAGTCTACGGGAGGGTCAAAAAGCCTGTCAATCAGAGCCTTGCAGACCCTTGCGGGAGATCGATCAATTCCACTAGAGTGCGCCTCATGGTTCGGACCTTTCAGGGCATCAAGCCGACTATACCAAAATCATGCTTTATTGAAGAAACCGCCGTTGTGATCGGCGAAGTGGTGATGGGGGAGGACTGCAGTGTGTGGTTCAACGCCGTCATCCGGGGCGATGTGAACTACATCCGGATCGGAGAGCGGACGAATGTCCAGGACCTCTGCATGTTGCACGTGACGCATGATACCCACCCGCTGATCATCGGCAATGACGTCACGATCGGCCATCACGTGGTGTTGCACGGTTGCACGATTCAGGATCGTGTGCTGGTCGGAATGGGTGCGATCATTATGGACGGAGCAGTGATCGGGGAGGATTCAGTGGTGGGAGCCGGAGCGTTGGTTACGGAAGGAACCGCTGTCCCGCCGAAAAGCCTCATTCTCGGCTCCCCGGCCAAGGTCAAGCGACCCGTCACGGAGAAGGAGTTAGCCTGGGTGAGAGAGTCGGCAGAAAACTACGTGAGGTACGCCCGCCAGTATTTGTCTGATCCTGAAAAGAATGCAGGGTTCAAGATGTAAGTCGTCTTACTTTTCGGTATTCGAACTTTTGAGCCTTCGTTCTCCGATTCTTATAAAACAGATAGGATCGCCGACGAGCGCCGTGGGGTACTGTTTCCGCTCCACGCGATACGGAATTTTATGCCGATGACACCAGTCCGCAACCCAGATCACTTCCTCGATCGAAGTCGTCACGAGACCCGGCACATTGAGCTTCGGCATGCAGCGGTCCACGATGGAATGGACAATCCGTCGTTCCTTCTGAAATCGCGCAGGGTTGAACGTCACTGGATCGGCCCGCCCGTAAGACAAAGGTGCCAGGTGTGGAAACCGTTCTGGATCGTTCAAGACGCTCACGATCCAGAGATGATCGAAGAGGCCAACCGCTGAGGAGGCGTCCTGAGCTTTAAACTTCACGGGCAAAGATCGACAGGCGCGGTTGAGGACCGTCACCTCCGACCGCCGGAGGTTATAGGGCTCAACCTCGCGCTGAAGCTCAATCGCTTCGGCAAGCAACGCTGGAAGCTCCGTCACTCCAGCACCGACGTAAAGGCTCCGGCCACCACACGGTAACTTCTGCGTGAGAGCTTCGGCTAGCTTCGTTCCTAGTCGCCGGCAAGGTTCTCGTTTCCTGCGCCAGAACTCATCGCCGCCTTCGTAACAGTAGACAGACTCGAGGCGTTTGTAATCGAGGCGATCAAACACTTGGGTAATTACACGCAGTGTCGAGTTGAGGATGGATTTCTGTGGCATTACCGATACGGATGTCTTGCGCGACTACGGTGTCTTTTGGGTCCATCAGGCTTTTGGTAACAAGCCAAGAATTCGCGCTCGAAGCCGACGCGCTGCAGACACCAGTTCACGCGCATCGGTTTCGCCTGGTTCGAAGAGGTCATCGGGATAGCGAGCCGCAACACCATACGACGTCAGCTTACGGCAATCCACTTCGAAATCAGAAAGCGTGCGGTCGATGTTCACACATGAGGCGAGCAGCGCGATGAGGTCATGGGTTTTTGAGAGGTTGCGGCCATGGTAGGCAAGAAAGGCTTTGAGCACTTTCTCTGCCACTTGCTGAGCGTGAAAACACACCGTATCCCAAGGGACGTCCTTCGCGGCGAGGTTGTTCTCTATGTTGAGGAGGTCGTGATCTGCCTTGCGCAACCATGCCGAGAAGTTGGACTCAGCGCTGCTCATACAGCACCTTGCCCTCCTTCTCGATAACGGATAGGAGCGTACCATTGATATGTCGCAACCGGCGGACCTCTTCGGGCGTGTACACAACGATATCCATCGGCCATGAACGGAGCCCAAACACTTCGCTGACCTCGATCGCACGATCGGGTGGGCGGCGAGGTGTGTCCATTTCGATGAACAAATCCAGATCGCTGTCCGGACCGGCTTCGCCGCGGGCATGGCTGCCGAATACCATGATCCGCTTTGGGCGAAACCGCTCAACGATCGTCTTTGTTACATGCTCCAGGAGAGCCGCTTGTGTCATGTGACGTTCCTTTTAGCCCTCAAGCTTACACGAGCCTCTCCGCTACGGCAATTCATTAGCATGCATCGGAATCATAGATCTCCCTGAAACGCGCGGCGGAGAAGAGATTGTAAGAGATCCTCGAGGCGGTGTCGGCAGGCGGTTTGGTGGGTTTCATTGCCCTGATCTTGGCGATTCAGCCTCGAGAATTTGTCTCATGCAGCTCCGTCTTGCTCGATCAGTTCTTCGACACGACGCTTAGCTTGTTCGAGTAGATTGGTTGCTTCACGTTCGGTAGCGTATGCTTTCTCTACCGCTTCTTTCACCAAGTCGCCGATTCGATTCTGCTCTTTTTGGACGATTAGAAAGTCATCCGGGCCGTGCGGAAGTTTCCCCCGGATTGGTTTCTGGAGGAGCTTGGAGTGGAACGGGACCATGTCCATCTGCACATGGTGATCCGCCGAAGTACGCGGTCTCAAGGGTGGTGGAGACCTTGAAAAGCGTAATCAGTTGGCAGCTGAAAGAGAAATTCCCGCACGTGTTGCACAAAGTGTATTGGGATGGTGACGGGATCTGGGCACGAGGGTTTTTCGCCTCCACGGAGGCATCCACGAAGCGACCATTCGGCAGTATGTGCGGCACCAAGGCCAGCAGGAGACGGGTCAAGCGCAGCTTCAATTGTAAAAAGACCCCGCCTGTAAGGGCGGGGTTCTTCATTGACCATGATCAGCGGTTCCAAAGAATCAGGAGCCAGATCGGCGTTTCGTGACGGCATTAGTCAAGTCCCCTTAACTTAGACCGCTTCATGGAATTGGCCTCCCAACATACCGTCTCTCGCCGCACTTGCTCTCCGCTTCAAGCCAGTCGAGGGGCGGTCCAGAACTTCCTCGGGCAATGGACTGGAGGAACCACGCAACCGGCGTAGATCGCGCTTCTGCCGGTAACGGCGCTACACCGCTTCATCTTCATTGAAACGGCTTGCGAGTGCTTGAAAATCGATGAACGGATTCACGGCATGTTGAATATTTCCAGAGATTATCAGCAGCCTATTCCTTGCTCCGCGTTGAGCAGCAGGCAGTCTAGCCAATTCACCGAATGAAGCTATGTAGAACCTATCTCAAAATCGATTTTCGATGAGGAAGCCACTTTGACCACGGGTATCAACTGCGAGCAGCATGCAGAGTCCTTGGAAATAACGCAGTTCGTTGATGCAGTGACGCTCAAATGAAACCGATAGAGTCTCGCTTTCCAATTTTGAGATAGGTTCTAATAGGTCGACCGGCCAATTCGATGACTGCCGCCATGAGTCCTTCGGCTACGGAAACGATGAAATCGAGGTTCAGCGTGTCGAGAGTATCAGTTGGACGATGGTAATGAGGGTTCCGGAAGTTCGCCGTGTCGGTGAGCATGACGGCTGGGAAGCCTTCCTCCCAGAACGAGGTATGATCGCTCCGTCTGGTGTCCGGGAGCTTTTGTCCGTTGCCCGGCACGACGAGTGGAACGATCGGGAGGTGCGGTTTCATAGCCTGAACGACGGAGCCGGTCAGGGCGTGTGATTGCTCGTTTCCGACGACGGCCAGAAAATTTCCGATTGTCGGAACCGCGATGGGCACACCGGGAGGAATTGTTTGCGAGTTCTGCTGATGGCTCGCATAGCCGACACATTCCAACACGATGGCTCCTTGGATCGCTTCACCATTCTTTCTCAAAAGCGCTGTATAGGCGGAGCTGCCAAGCAAGTTCTCTTCTTCTAAGTTAAAGGCGATGAAACGGATCGGTCTGGCCAATATCCTGCCCCTGACGTGGCGAGCGACTTGGAGGATCACCGCGAGGGCGCTGGCGTTGTCATCGGCGCCGGGAGACCCCGGAACCGTATCGAAGTGTGCGGCGAGGATCAGCGGCGGTGCGGACTGAAATGGCTGCGTATGGGGAAGCGCCGTTCCGATGACATTCTGATAGGTTCCGCCCAAAGCCTGGAAGGGCTGCTTCGTGACGGTCAGACCGGCTTCAGAGAACTGCCTGTGCAGATAGGCTTCTACTTCCTGAAGGCGAAGGGGAGAAGAAAGGGGATGGCGTTCGCCGACCAAGCGATGCAGGTCCTCTTTGAGACGGTTACGATCAACGGGCACGTGAGTGATTCCATCAAGAAGGGATTAGGTCACAATCTCGGTGCCGATCCCTTTGCGAGTGAAGATCTCGAGCAGCACGGCATGGGGAATGCGTCCATCGATAATGTGGGCTTTCCCGACGCCTTCGGCCAACGCGTCCAAACAGGCATGGACTTTCGGGATCATCCCCTCGGTGATGGTCCCTTTCTTCATCATGCGCTGCACGTCTTTGCGTGACACGGTGGACAGGTGGCGCCCGTTGGCGTCGCGAATGCCTTTGATATCGGTCATCATGAGCAACTTTTCCGCGCGCAGAGCTCCGGCCACGGCTCCGGCGACAAGATCGGCATTGATGTTGTACGTATTACCCTCACGATCCGTTCCGATGGGAGCGATCACGGGGATGTAATGATCTTCCTGCAGATTACGCAACAGTCCAGGATCGACCTTTTCGATGTCACCCACTAATCCGAAGTCACCTTCGCCGTCTTCTCCGTCCAGCTCGCGATCGAGGCTTTCCGCCCACGCCTTGGCCGTCAACGGCTTGCTGAGAATCAATCCCCCGTCTTTCCCGCTCAAACCGACCGCGCTGCCCCCATGGCGGTTGATCAGGTCGGTGATCTCCATGTTGATTTTTCCTGCCAGGACCATTTCCACGATTTCCATCGTGGCCTCGTCGGTGATCCGAACGCCATGGCGGAATTTGGCTTCGATGCCGAGCCGGTCGAGCATCTTGTCGATTTGAGGTCCGCCGCCGTGGATGATGACCGGGTTGATCCCGACATACTTGAGCAATACGATGTCCTGCGCGAACCGTTCCTTAAGGGAAGAGTCCGTCATCGCATGGCCGCCATATTTCACGATGACAGTCTTTCCCCGAAACGTTCGAATGTACGGAAGGGCTTCGATGAGAACGTTGGCCTTCTTGATCAGTTTGTTCATGCTGAACTCCAGACGATCAATATCGGACCCTATAAGATATACCGGCTCAGATCCTGGTCCTTCACGATATCTTTCAATCGGTCCCGTACATAAGCAGCGGTGATGCTGATCCGTTTATCAGGCCAGCCGGGTCCCTCGAACGAGATGTCTTCAAGTAATCGCTCCATGATGGTGAAGAGGCGACGCGCACCGATGTTCTCGGTCCGTTCATTCACTTGTACCGCTACCTCGGCGATCTCCTCCAGCCCGTCTTGGGTGAACTCGATGGCCAAACCCTCCGTGGCCAGCAAGGCCTGATATTGCCGGACCAACGCCCCTTTAGGCTCCGTGAGGATGCGGACGAAATCGTCTTTGGACAAAGGACTGAGTTCGACACGGATCGGAAATCGTCCTTGGAGCTCCGGGATCAGGTCGGACGGCTTCGCCACATGAAAGGCCCCGGCGGCGATGAAGAGAATGTGATCCGTCACGACCGGGCCATGTTTGGTGTTGACCGTGCAGCCTTCCACGATGGGAAGGAGGTCGCGTTGAACACCTTCTCGCGACACATCAGGTCCCATGGTGCGCTCGCGGCCGGCGATCTTATCGATCTCGTCGAGAAACACAATGCCGGTCTGTTCCACTTTGGTGATGGCTTCACGAGTGGCGTCATCCATATCGATCAGTTTCTGGGCTTCTTCCTGCGTCAAGTGCTTGAGCGCTTCGGGCACCTTCATCACCCGCTTCTTCTTCTTGCCTTGAAACATGCCGCCCAGCATATCGCGTAGATTGCTCTCGAGGTCGTCGAGTCCGCCCACATTGGAGATGACTCCGATCGGAAGGCCCCGCTCTTTGACTTCCATCTCCACCGTTCGTTCATCCAGCTTCCCTTCTCGCAACTGCAGGCGCAGCTTGGATCTCGTAGTTTCGTGGGAATCGTGAGGAGCTTGAGCCGCCGGCTCGCTCGTGCTCTCCGCGAAACCTGGTCGAGGGGGAGGCGGCGGCAAGAGAAGATCGAGCAATCGTTCCTCGCCTTGTTGTTCCGCCTTTTGCTGGACCGACGCCAGCCGTTGCGTCTTCACCATGTTGATGGCCAATTCGGTCAAGTCGCGAATGATCGATTCCACATCACGCCCCACGTAGCCGACCTCGGTGAACTTCGACGCTTCGACCTTGATGAAAGGCGCTTCGGCCAACTTGGCGAGCCGTCGGGCAATTTCCGTCTTGCCCACGCCGGTCGGCCCGATCATGATGATGTTCTTCGGCATCACCTCGTCGCGGAGGTCGGGCGACAACTGCTGACGGCGCCAGCGGTTGCGAAGCGCGATGGCGACCATCCGCTTGGCGTCCTTTTGTCCGATGACGTAGCGATTCAGTTCCTCGACGATCTGACGAGGGGTGAGACTATGGAGATTCAGTGGTTTGGCATCGTTCATGAGAGGCTTCATCATAAAATGAGTTATCCTCGGAGTTCTTCAACAATAATCTGTTGGTTGGTGTAGATGTCAATAGAACCTGCGATAGTCATGGCTTCGGTCACAATCACCGGGGCTTCGAGTTGAGAATGGCGTAAGAGCCCGCGAGCAGCCGCCAGCGCATAGGGTCCACCCGAACCGATAGCGAGAATCCCGTCTTCCGGTTCCACGACATCGCCGGTGCCTGAAATGACGAACGACTGTTCGCGACCGGCGACGGCAAGCAACGCCTCCAGCCGTCGAAGCACGCGGTCGGTTCGCCAATCTTTCGCCAGCTCGACGGCCGCCCTTGTGAGGTTGCCTCGATACTCTTCCAGCTTGCTTTCGAATTTCTCGAACAGTGTGAACGCATCCGCGGTGGCGCCGGCAAATCCGGCCAACACCTGGTCGTGATGCAAGCGTCGCAGTTTCTTGGCGTTGTGCTTCATCACCGTGGTGCCAACGGTCACTTGGCCGTCGCAGCCCATGGCAACCCGTCCGTTGCGCCGGACGCACAGGATGGTGGTCGATCGAATGGTCATGACGATTTCCGATCCTTTCCTGACAAGAAGCTTGGGGCCGCCCGTGCTCGAGGGTGGGCGCGGTCGTACACCGCGAGGAGTTGATCCATGGCCAGATGTGTATACTTTTGTGTCGTGCTCAATGATGCATGACCGAGCATTTCCTGTATCGACCGGAGGTCTGCACCCTCGTCGAGGAGATGCGTTGCGTATGAGTGCCGCAGGGCATGGGGACTGACTGCGCCACTCGGGAGACGACTGGAGTATCGAGAGACCATTCGAGCCACGCTCCTCGTGGTGATCCGGCCCCCACGATGATTCAAGAACATCGGAGCCGACGGATGAACGCGGCGGGCCGGCGGTTTCAAGGATTTGCGATATTCCCTGATCGCGCGAATCGCCATATCCCCGATGGGAACGATCCGTTCCTTGCGGCCTTTCCCTCTCAAACAGACAATTCCGTCCGTCTCGTTCAGGTCATCGAGATTGATCCCGACGACCTCGCTTACCCGAGCACCGGTCGAGTACATCGTTTCCAAAAGGGCACGATCACGCAAGGAGAGGGTCGATTGCCCTGTCGGGAACTCCATCAGTGCTGCCGCATCGTCCTTTGTCAATACTCGAGGGAGAGGCTTTGGGAGCTTGGGACTCCTCACGCTCTCCGTGGGATTCGTAGAAAGCTGCTTCTCACGAACAAGAAACCGAAAAAAACTTCGCAGACAAGCCAGCTTTCTGGCCAAAGATGAAGGCTTCTCGCCTTGTTGATCCAAACCGTGTAGGAAAGTACGAATATCGTCGCTGGTGACCGTATCGATCTGAATGGCCACGGTTTCCTGCTTGGTTCCGTGAAGGAACTTCGCCAGCTGATGGAGGTCGGATCGATAATTCCGAATCGTCTCGTGGGATGCGTTGCGTTCGACCTGGAGGTGCATTACGAAAGCCTTGATCGCATCTTCCATGAGTCAAAATCCTCGAGGGCTCGCTGGCTCAACGCGCGCCGCTTCTTCTCTTTGTCTTTGGGAGGGTTCGACAAGGGAGGAAACAGGCCGAAATTGGTGTTCATCGGTTGGAAATGACGTGGATCCGATGCAGTGACGTGCGCAATCAAGCAACCATGTGCCGTCGTGGGTGGAGGTGTGATCAAAGGTTGCTCAGCCAAGGCTCGCGCGGCATTGATGCCGGCCAAGCCTCCCATGGCAGCCGATTCGGTATAGCCTTCGACGCCGACGAGCTGCCCGGCGAAAAACAATGTGCCACGAGCTTTGAATTGCAGGGTCTTGAGGAGAAGCTGAGGAGAGTTGATGAAGGTGTTGCGATGCAAGCTCCCATAGCGGAGAAACTCCGCCTGTTCGAGCCCGGGGATCATGCGAAACACGCGCTTCTGTTCCGGATAAGTCAGCTTCGTTTGAAATCCCACGAGGTTGTAACAAGTGCGATGCACATTTTCTGTTCGCAACTGCACCACAGCCGCAGGCTCGACCCCGGTTCGTGGGTCCTTCAATCCGACCGGCTTAAGCGGACCAAATTGCATCGTCTGGCGGCCACGTTGAGCCAGCACTTCAATGGGCACACAGGCCTCAAAATAGGGTGTCTTCTCAAAGTCCTTTGGCTGCACTTTTTCTGCGGCCATCAGGGCGTCATAAAAGGCATTGTACTGTTCTGTCGTCATGGGGCAATTCAAATAATCATCTCCGCCCTTATCGTAACGAGAGGCGCGAAAGACGATGTCCATGTTGATAGAATCTGCATCAACAATGGGTGAAATGGCGTCATAGAAATACAAGTGCTGAGATTGGGTCGCAGCACGGATGGCTTGTGAGAGTTTATCGGAGGTCAACGGTCCCGTCGCGATGATGCAGAGGCAATCGGTAGGAATGTCCGCGATCTCTTCGTGCAGAATGCGGATGTTCGGATGCCCTTCCAGAGCCCGAGTAATGTACCGAGAAAACTGGTCCCGATCGACGGCCAGCGCCGAACCGGCCGGCACGCGTGCCTCCTCTGCGGCGGAGATGATCAGCGAATTGAGCCGCCGCATCTCTTCCTTCAGAATGCCGGGGGCATTATGAGGATCGGTGGATCCCAGTGAGTTGGAACAGACGAGTTCGGCCAATCCACCAGTCTTGTGCGCCTTCGTCATCTCTTTCGGGCGCATTTCATAGAGCGTGACTTTGGCGCCGCGATTCGCTGCTTGCCACGCGGCTTCGGACCCAGCCAGACCCCCGCCAATGATGACCACGTCATCTCTCATGATCAGCATTCCTTGCAATGAAAGGCGCCCATTCTAGGAATCGGGTTTTAGTGAAGTCAAGGCAAATGAGGGGTGAATGAGTGCTGTGTCCTTGAAAACCATTCGAGATGAGCTTGATAGACCATCACGGCCACCAGGTTGCGACGTCTTGAACGGCGTGAAGCGTACTTTCTAGGAGCCTGTCCGACATTGATCTGAGCAAGCCAGAATCATAGCCAAGGAGA
>JBBIKN010000041.1:0-19363 GCA_037445435.1 Nitrospira sp.
CGGATCCATTTGTGCACCCACCCCGACTGCGTCGCAGACGACGGGAATTCAACTAGAACCTATCTCAAAATCGATGTTCGTGAGGAAGCCACGTTGACCACGGGCATCAACTGCGAGCCGCATGCAGACTCCTTGGAAATAACGCCGTTCGTCGATGCCGTGACGCTCAAAGGAAAACCGATTGCGTCTCGCTTTCCAATTTTGAGATAGGTTCTAATCAACCGCTGTTGCAGCCACCAGCCGACGCATCGCTTGCGTTGTTCGATCAGCTTCGCACTTTTTTGACTCATATTCTTACCCTCCTGATGGACTGAAGGGCCTTTCTATCCATTTTGTCCGTCTCGGCCAACTGTCACCGATGTCTTGGCCGTTCGGCTGTCAACTATGTGTTGTCATGTGATCCGTAGGGGTATCAGTAACGTCATGGCGCGCATGCTAAGAGACCACTAGCTGGCCGGAATCGTCGACGACAACGTCGGGGATTAAAGTCAAGACTTCCCCGATCCGATATTCTTTCATCGCATAGAAAAGCCAAAGTATCGCCGCTAGGCATAGCCGGGTTATTCGCTTGGTCTGGTGATTAATCTGCATTCTTGTACCACGAACTTCAAATTGGAGATCCTCATGCGTCGTCAACAAACGTTGCTGCTCTTGGTTTTAATCTGCATATCGTTAGTAACTGCCTGCGGCCGCGTCTCACGCGAAATTGTGTTAGAGCCTGTACAGATGGGTACCAAGACCAAGGCACGAGCTGACCGCACCGGTGCCTGTTTTGGCCTGGACCGAACCCCGATCTTGCCCACTGCACTGATCCGGGAGCCCGGCCAAATTGGGGTAGGGCATGAGAACACGTTTCTACCCGGTGCCGACCCTGTCCCGTGCAATCACCGGCGCAATTACTCGCACCAGGCCGCAGTACTTTTCGACCTCTCTGAATTAACGCGCCTCGATGCTATCGTTACCGAAGCTGTGTTGGAAACACGCAGGCGACTCAGCTTCTTTACCGAAGGCGTTTCCAGCAATATCTGCCGTATGCGGCTTGAGCGAGCTACCGAAGCCTGGGCCAACGGCGATTTTACGGGGCCAATCAATGCCAGCGATCCGCGCGCCGAAATTCAAACTCAGCCGCTGCCTGTTCCCGGGGATACTAGACTGACTAGCTTTGGGGTGGATAGAGAAGGCATTTCCCGTGCAGTCGTAACAGGCACCGTGCAACGCTGGCATGGGCAGGCCGCACCTCGAATTGAGAATCACGGTTTTGTTTTTATGCCGCAGGCCCAATATATTTTCACTGAATCGACCGTCAGATGTGGATTTGTGCTCAGTGATATGCGTTTGCGAGTTAACGTACTGGTAGAACCGAGACCATAACAGACTTTGGGGTAATGCTTTGTTGCGAAAGGCTTCAAACCCAATCAGTCAAATAGGTCAAAGTTAGGATCGTTCCCTCAGTCCAGCGCTACCGGCTTCCCTTCGCTTGTTTTTCCGACAATTGTCCCGCTATACTCCAATGCATGAGTATCAGAAAAGCTGGCGGGGAATGGGAGCCATTAACGCTTCCGGTTCAACCGCGCCTCTGCAGAGTCTGCCAAGAAGACCTCTATCGGGACAAGACGATGCTTAGGGGTGGTTGGTCCCGCTGCACGGTCTGCGACGAGTTTGTCCATTACAGCTGTCTAGCCAGTGGGAAGGTCTCCTTTCTGAAAGCCAGACCCCGGGTGTGCAAAACCTGCCGCTCGGTTCAGGAAGGCGGAGCCGCTCCTTCTTTGAAGAAGGATGAGCCTCCTGTGGCTGCCGCGTCATGAGTTCCGCCTTGCTGTCCCGTGCTGTATGGATACAGCGGGGATGGTACGCGGTCTACTCTCTAGCTAATCAACGTAGACGGTTCTTCTCTTCTCGTCGGCCGGTATCGAGCCAAGGCAGTCCTCCACTCGTCTTGATCCCTGTACCGGTCTGCCGAATGGACATGAAAGCAGCTTACGTTGGTGTGTGTTGATGATTCATTGAAGAAAGATTATGGCGCAGGTCATTCGAAGCGGGGCGTTTCTCCAACAGTGTTGGTCGGTTCACCCTCTGTGTGTGACCGTCAAGCGAATGACGGACGAAAATTCGGTGATGCTCTTCTGCAGTTCATGCAAGTCGGCCCATTATCTGACGATCTCCACGGTTACATCGAAAGCCTCCTCGGCGCAACCAATGGTTGGAGAAGACGCGCTTCATGACGAACCGTCCGGTGAGGAATTCCTCAACGCTTGTGTGTCGGCACATCATGCCTCGCTTTCGCTTCGTGAGATGGATGTGTTTCAAGACGTGGTGCGGCTGCGCTGTGCCGACTGCCGACGGCAGTACGAACTGATTGTTTCCGCATTTGAAACACGACAAAAATAGCCGAACGCTTCTGGCAGCGACGAATCATTCCTTCTAGCCTTGTCGTCATGATGAACCAGCCCGTTGTGTTGACCAAGGAAGAAACCGTGTTGCTCGCCGATGCGCAATTCTTTCGGAAAAAGGCCGCCATCACGGCAAAAGTACGAGCCATGCTGGAGGCGACGCTGCCTGCGTTACAGAATGAGCTGAAAGATCTGTCACTCGTCGTCCCTCCCGATTTCGATCCACACGGTCATCAGCTGGTCAAAGGCGAGCATTTGGAAGATTTTCCGTATCAATATCTCGATTGTCCCAAGCATTTCTTCGGCGCGAACACGTTCACATTCCGTACGTTGGTCTGGTGGGGACATCACGTGACCTGCGCACTCTTGCTGGAAGGTGCGGAGATCGGGCGATACAAGCGGCAGCTTCTCGGCCGATTTCACCAGCTCGCAGGAAAAGACCTTGAGCTCTCGCTGGCACCGTCGTTATGGGAGTGGAAACGGGGGGAAGGCTATACGTTGCCGATTACCCATGATCGGAAGGCTCAGATTGCCGCCGTGCTCGCTGAACGGTCGTTCTTGAAGGTCGTTCGCTGCCTCCCTTTCGAGGACCCGCGAGTACGGGAAGGGCGGTTGGCTCAGGTGGCATGCGACACTTTTCGGTCACTGTACCCCCTCGTTACTCCCTAACTTTTTTATCCTAATTGTCTCTGACACGAAACTTGGGTAGACTGGGCCGCCACTCTTTTTGAACTTTGACAGGGAGGAGCCTGTGAAGCAATCGTCATTACGAGTTTTGGGCTGGACCATCATGATGGCGACCATGCTGGCTGGCTGTAGGGGAACCGGAGAGGTGCGGTATCTGGATTTGCGTGAGAAGCCACCGATGGTGCAGGTGAGTGACATCGAACCGGTCAAAATCGTCATCGAGCCGTTTGACGATCGACGGACGGACAAGAGCCGAGTGGGGATGCGCACTCATCTCTGGGGAGGCACTACGCAGTTCGATGTGTCGGGTGATCGGCTGGCGAACGTGATCACCCAACGACTCGCCGATCGCTTAAGAACTCGCGGGTGGCGAGATCGGGTATGGAATGTGCGCGTGGCCTCGGCAGGATCTGCCGCCGATGCCGACATCGTCATCAGCGGGCAGGTACAAGATTTCTCCGCGAATGCGAAGAGCCGCGTCTTTTCCACCGTGATTGACACCGCCAGTCGGTTTACAATTCAGGCGAGAAACCTCGCGGACCGAAGCACAACCATCCGGACCATTGAAGGAGGGCGGAGCCGGACGGTATTTTGGTTCAATGAGGATGATGTGCGAGACCAATTGGCGGCGACTTTGAAAGATGGGCTTGATCGTCTCATCGTCGACACGACGATTGAGAACAAGGCCTTACGCCCGTCCCGGCGCCTCCTCCAAGAGTGACCCTCGCCATCAAGCGGGAGGGCATTGATTCTGAGGGTTGGCGGCAATCTCCATCTATCTTCAAGGATCCCTCACAGTGCGTGAGCGGCGGTGGGAAACGACGACACCATTGAATTTCGGTCAAGTGCTTGCCGTAGGGGATCGGCTTGCCGCCCTCGGCTTAAAGCCGATCTCGCCCGCCAGCGACGTCATCTGCTACGTGGAGGAATGGACGGTCGAATCGCTCGACGACTTTGATCAGCTCGATCCCTGGGCCACGGAAGACGTCACGTTGGTGCATGTACGGGAAGGATGGCGTGGCGACTTCTTTCTGTTATCCGGGACTTATCATACGGTCTATCAGCATCATCAAGATATCGGCACGTACTGCTCCATCAGCCATCCGTGGCGGATTCGAGAAGTCCTGCAGCTTCATGATCAACGTGCCATGTTGTGGATCGGGTTTCGGCACGCCCATTCGTTCATCCGAGTTCGTCTTCAGACTCAGATGATCATCACACCCGGTGAAACGCGCGGCGATGCCGATCGGACACGCTGGTTGGATGAGCGGCGAGCAGCCTTCCTCGAGGCCATCACTGTTTTGGACTTGCCGATCGAGACTCATGTGGAGAAAAACGTGGTGGTCCTCCGACCTTCCGATGCTTCGGTTCCGTTCTTCTGTTCATGGCCCGATGCGTTTGGCCCCTGCCAGTTCGAATACAACACGTCCGATGCGTTTGAATTCCTCGTGCCGGCCAGCAAGCTTGCTCAAACGTTCAATCCAGAACCGGCCGGAGTTCGTGCCTATCTCACAGGGTTTTCAGAAGCCGCCTTGGCGGAATTCCAAGGAATCGAACCGGCAGCACGACTGGCCTATCGCTGCTCCGTTCACTGTCCGCTGGATGATCTGCCCGAGGTCCAGAACGCGATTCAGCCGCACGGTCTGCTGTACG
The DNA here is from genome assembly GCA_037445435.1 of Nitrospira sp. Taxonomy (GTDB): domain Bacteria; phylum Nitrospirota; class Nitrospiria; order Nitrospirales; family Nitrospiraceae; genus Nitrospira_D. Next base: position 4,731 of record JBBIKN010000041.1, read on the forward strand.
CCACGCTGTGTGAATTTCAGACGCAGGCGGTGTTGCCCGATGCCGAGGATGCTGCGGCGATCATCGGCATTGTTGGAGTCGACGGACAGTTCAAGATCGAAGCGCGCCTCAATCAAGCTCCCCTCCATGAAGAGGCGATGATTCCATGGTTGGAACGGTTGATTGGTCTTCCTGTCGCGTACGCGCCGTTGCCCGCATTTGTTTGAGAAGGGTGAGACCGACGTGCGAGCGCCTATCGATCCGATCATCGAGCGAATACCTTCCACGTAGCCTTTCCCTAAATGACTCTTTCATTGATAAAACCCGTCGGGTTTCGCACAGTAGAGGCATGAGTCCCCTGGCAAAGGTTCAGTCTATTCTGGCCAAACCCTTCATGCCGGCCGTGTTCTTTCTCTCCGGTGTGACCTACGATACGCTGACCCTCACACGGATCGACCGACTGCTGGATAACTTGATTCTGCTGCTCTATCTGGTCCTGCTCGGAGCCCTGATCGTCCTGACGGGACGATGGGGAGTCGAGTCTCCACCTGATCATATCCAGCTAGCCTCGTGCTCCCGCTTTACACGCTGGGTATTGGCGAGCCGTCCCTACTACCCCATGGCGAGTCAGTTTCTGTTGGGCGGCCTCTTCAGCGCCTATACCATTTTCTATTCGCGAAGCGCCACGTTCACCGGCACGGCGGTCTTTTTCGCGCTGCTCATTCTGCTCTTAGTGTCCAACGAGTTTTTGCGCGATCGACTCTCAAATCTTCGGTTGTTGATCAGCCTCTACGCCGTGGTCTGTTTCGCGTTCTTCACATTCTTTCTTCCCGTGATGACGGGCTACATGAACGCGACGATCTTTGTGATCGGGGCGATGCTGAGCGTGGCGGTGGTCTTGCGAGTCGCGCAGTTGATCTATCGGAATAATCCGGATCGATCACAACGTGAAGCGATTGGGATGACCGTTCCCGCCGCGGCACTGATCGGCATGCTCGTCGGATTCTACTTCCTGAATTTGATCCCCCCGGTGCCGCTGTCGTTGAAGTTCGGCGGGATGTATCATGACATCAAGCGAACCGGCGACGAGTTTGAACTGTCCTTTGAAAAGCAGTGGTATGAAGTCTGGAAACGTTCAGATACGACCTATCCCTCGAACACGCCGATCTATTGTTTCACCGCGGTCTTTGCACCGGTCGACCTCAACACCACGATCTATCACCATTGGTACTTTCGTCCAAACGACGGCAGACCGTTCATGCATGCAGATAAAATTCCCATCAAGGTTTCGGGTGGGCGCGAGGGGGGCTATCGAGCCTATAGTTTCAAGCAGCGTCTTGATCCAGGAGAATGGCGGGTCGATGTCGAATCCGCCGATGGGCGCATCATCGGGCGTGTCTCGGTCACGGTGGTGGAGCAAGGTGACGCGCATCCGACCCTGGCGACTGTGTTCTATTGATGGATATTTTTCCCCAGGAGATAAGATTTCCAGCGTCATCATCATGGATTACATGGAGCCTGACGGCATAAGGTCATCTTCATCTCTTCATGGATTCCCCTTGCCTGTGGCCATAAAGTCGCTTGTGGCACATCGTAGAAGAGCGTACAGTCGCACATCATGAGCTTCCGGACTCTTCTTCCTTGTCCGTCCAGTCCCAACTGCGTTTCAACCCAGGCGACTGGTGAGGGCCATGCCATCGCACCGTTCCAGTACAAGAAGTCTCGTGTGGAAGCGAAAGAGGCGTTGAAAGCGGTGCTCGCAACATTGCCTCGTACCAAACTCGTTGAAGAAGGCGAGTCCTACCTGCATTACGAGGTCACCTCCCTGCTGCTTCGATTCATCGATGACGTCGAGTTTCTCTTCGATGAAACGACGAAGACGGTTCACTTTCGCTCCGCTTCCCGCACGGGCTACAGCGATCTTGGCGTCAACCGCAAACGTATGGAACAGGTGCGAGCGTTGGTAAGTGGAAAGCTATGAGCTTTTTCTGGAATTCCTTCGGCATGATCCAACCTCCTGTTATGATGCCGGAAATAGAGGGATTGGTTATGGGGTTCAAGCGTAAGCACTCGCGTGTCGATATCGGCCGTGTCGGTAGATTGCAGCGCGGCTCTCTCTCGGCACCGTGCAAAGTGGTTGATGTCAGTGAGTCCGGTGTCCGTCTAGAAAGTCGCTTATTCGTGAAGAAGGGTGATGTGCTTCAACTTGGGATCGAGCTTGAGCGGGGGAGGTCCTTAACCTGCGAGTTGGAAGTCGTTCACGTGCAGACGCCTAAATTAGGCGCAAAAATCATTTCCATCAGTCCTGAGAATCGAGAGCGATTGGCTCATATCCTCGACGATCATGTCCAGATCAGTTTCTCGCGTGGTTAGGTATTGCCGGTTATAAGGCACGGCAGACATCTCTCAGCCACACTACCATCAATGAAGCAACGGACGGTGCAGCTCTTGTTGTTCCTACCACTGAACATTCATCTCATTGATGTCCCAAAGGAAGGCCATCCGTATCCGGTCCCCGGTCCCAATTCCAGCGATACACTCAAGCCTCCCATGGGAGGCTATCAAACAGGTGTTCGAAGTTTCGGTTCCAGCCTCGTCGTGTGTTGAAAAATACACTTTGGGCAAGTGTAGTGAATGAACTGGTTACCTCCGACCAGTCGCTTCCTCATGAGAACCTTACACCACGTGCAGAGGCGATCAGGAAGTTCGAGCCGGGATATGTCTGGAGCGGATGACATGGGGTGTATTGTTCCTGAGCCCCGCGACCTTGTCAACTGATAGAGAATCGCCCGCTCCCACCCCCTGTCCTTAACAGGATCGTCCAGGGTCCTTCTCTCCTGCAAAAGACGCTTCCTCCCCATCAGGGCTGAAAATATTTCTGTTATTCACGTGTGAGGCGAAGAAATTATGGTATAGTTCACCCGATGTTAATTCATGTGTGCCCAACCCTCTTACAGAAAGGGAACAATCCCTATGAGTACCTCGGCCAGTTCCGAGTCCACGATCTTACCATCCAATGCCCCTGCGGCCGCTGCCCGGCCTGTCCAAGACATGGTGGGAAGCGGCAAGGCATGGGGGCTCTGCACCGCTGTTGATCTCCATGATTGCAATCCCGAGCTTATACGTGATGCCGACTATATCAGGCGTTACGTCGTTGAACTCTGTGAGCTCATCGGCATGAAGCGCTACGGTGAATGCCAGGTCGTCAATTTTGGCGAAGGCCGTGTCGCCGGTTACTCCATGGTGCAGCTGATCTCAACTTCATTGATCAGCGGCCATTTTGCCAATGAGACCAATCACGCCTACCTCGACATTTTCAGCTGCAAAGGGTATGATCCGACGGTCGTCGAGTCGTTTTCGAAGGAGTTTTTCGGCGCCCGTCGTAGTCTGGCGACCGCCACGCTTCGGTACTAAGACTTGCGTCCACAGTGACCTTGCTTCGGGGGCGTTCGCAGAGCGCCCCCGAATACTGTAACCATCTAATGGTATGGGTATCGTCTGGACATGAAAGCCATGACTGTCAAAGATGTGTTCGACTCACTTCCATCAAAACTTGATAGGGATGCCGCTGACGGTCTTGATGTCGTCTACCAGTTCGACCTCCGAGGAAGCCAAGGCGGTCAGTACCATCTGCTGGTGCAAAACGGGACCTGCGTCGTGAAGGATGGAACCCATGCCGATCCGCATGTGACCCTGTCGATGACCGGAGAGGACTGCATCGGGATTCTTAACGGTCAAGTCAGCGGGATGATGATGGCGATGTCGGGGCGTTTGCAAGTCACCGGGGATATCGGACTGGCCATGCAGCTGAAGTCCTTGTTCCCGAACATTGTCGAACGTTGATGGAGCTACTCCGGAACGGAAAGGGTGCCAGAAGGGATTGCTCCGTGGTTGGTCATTTCTTCTTCCAGTCTCCTCGGGAAATGTTCCTCTAAAATCAGATACATCGTTGGGACGAGAAACAACGTGAGAAGAGTGGAAACGCTCAACCCTCCGACGACCGCTCTGGCGAGGGGCGCGTTCGTTTCGCCTCCGGTCCCGAGCCCGATCGCCATGGGGAGAAGCCCGAAGACCGTCGCGAGCGAGGTCATAAGAATTGGGCGCAGTCTGGTTCGTGCGGCGGTCACGACGGCTCGGTGAAGCACCTCCCCTCTGCGGCGCAACACGTTGGTGTAATCGACCAGTAAGACGCCGTTCGAGACGACGATACCTAGCATCATGATGATACCCATCATCGATGTGGTTGATAACGTCGTATCCGTCAGAAAGAGTATCAGGATCACGCCGGGAAACCCCATCGGGACCGCGAACATGATGATGAACGGATCGATGAGCGACTTAAATTGTGCGGCCATGACCATGTAGACCAACATGAGCGCCAGGATGATCGCGAACTGCAATCCCTGGAAGGTCTCGCGCTGCTGTTGAATCTGCCCTGCCAGCTTGATGCTGAACCCGGCCGGCAGCTGAAGGTTGGCGAACGCCGACTCGAGATCTTCGGCAATCTCCCCAAGTGTTCGAGTCGTAGGATTGGCCGTGATATGGACCACGCGCTGGAAATGCTTCCGATCGACTTTTACGGGCCCCGCATTCAATTTGAGCGACGCCACGTTCTTCAACAAAACCGGCTCACCGGCTTTGGTGGTGAGAAGAATATTTTCCAGATCGGTGAGATCCTTTCGGTGTTCCTCAGCCAGCCAAGCGCTGATGAAGTATTCATTACCGTTCTGCGGGTCCGTATAAATGATGGGGTCGGTTTGGCCGTTTCCGTTCAGAGAAAACAGTACGGCATTAGCCACGTCGGCTTCGCTGATGCCGAGCAGCGCAGCCTTCTCTCGATCGACCGTGACGTTGACTTCCGGATAGTTTTCCTCCCGACTCGGCTCAATATCTGCCAAGCCGGGTGTCTGCTCCATGATTCCCTTGACACGAGCGATGACGTCTCTCGCTTTTTCGAAGTCATAGCCATAGATTTCCACGTCTACGGCCTTTTGCGAGCCAAAGCTGGTGACGCGTTTGATGAGACCGCCGGGATCGAAATACATCGACACCCCGGGGAACAGTTTGACGATCTCCGGGCGCACATCGTTCATGATCTCGACTTGAGTTCTGGTCCGCTTGTCCGGTGGGACCAAGTACACTTGAATGGAAGATGTATGGGGTCCCGTGTTGGGATTGAAGAGCGACGCGCGACCTTGCGACAGGACACCGGTACTGGAGACGATCGTTTCCAGTTCAGTCGAGGGAATATTGGATCGGAGCACCCGTTCGACTTCCGAGACCTGCTGTTCTGTCTTTTCAACCCGCTGACCGACCGGCGCCCGCAGGACGATCCGGAACTGGCTTTCATCGGAAACCGGCAGAAACTCCGTCCCAATCATCGGAACCAACGTGAGCGATCCGACAAAGATCAGCAGCACCATGGTAATAAAAATCCGACGATGCCCCAGTACCCATTGCAACGACTCTTCGTAACTCCTATCAAGAGACTCGTATCGGAGGCGGCTCCAATCCATCAGTGCGGAAAACCAGCTTGGCATTGTCCGCCGGATTTCTTGTTCAGGTTTGAGGAACTTGTAACAAAGCGCAGGCGTCACCGTGCGGGAGACCAGGAAAGAAGTGAAGAGCGCGATCGCGATGGTGGCGGTCAGCGGTATCAGCAACAGACGCGCGATCCCGACGACGAAGAACATGGGGAGAAAGACCACCACCGTCGTGACGGTCGATGCCAGGATCGGCATCGCGACTTCCCGAGCAGCCTCGAGGATACTGTGCCACCGGCTAGGGTTGGCGTTGATGTGGCGCTGGATGTTTTCCAGCTCCACGATGGAGTCATCGACCAGCCGGCCAATCCCAAGTGCGAGCCCGCCGAGCGTAAATATGTTAAGAGTTTGGCCGGTAAAATAGAGCACAATAAACGTCACCAGCATGGAGAGTGGAATAGCGACAGAAATGATCATGGTACTCGTGAGGTTACGCAAGAAGATGAGAATGACGGCAGCAGCCAACAGTGAGCCGTGGACGGCCTGTTCGATCAGATTGTTGATGGACTGGCGGATGTAGAGCGATTGATCGAACGAAATGCCCAGTTTTACCCCTTCAGGGAGGCCAAACATCTTAGGGAGTGCCGCACGCAGGGCGTCCACCACTTCCACTGTATTGGCAATCGGTTGCTTATTCACACGGAGAAACACAGATCTGGCACCATCGGCATGGACGATGTTTGTTTGGATATCGGATGAGTCGGTCACGGTCCCGACGTCGCGCACGCGGACCGGGCTGCCCTGTTGATTCACCTTCACGACGACATCCTGGATCGGCTCCACCGCTCGGAACTGATTGTTCGTAAACACGTTGTAATCAAGGTTGCCGGCCTTGATGTTGCCGGAAGGCAGAATCAAATTGGAGGCTTTGACGGACTTCACGACGTCCAGAATTGACAGTCCACGGGCACTGAGCAATGCGGGATCAAGGTTGATGTTAATCTGGCGGATCTTCCCACCCTCGACGGTTGCCGCTGCTACATTGGCGATCTGCTCAATCTGTGGGGCGATCGTGTTGTAGGCGAGGTCATAAAGCGCCCGCTCGTCCAGTTCGTCGCTCGATACCGAAATGATCGAAACGGGTATGTTGGAAACGTCGAACTTGACGATAAAGGGCTGCAGAATCCCCGGTGGGAGGCTATTCAAGATCTGGGTGATGCGCTGCATCACCTCCATTTGGCCGACATTGATGTCGGCTCCCCAGTTGAACCAAATCTGCACGGCTCCGAGACCTTGTTTGCTGAACGATTCGACATGTTCCACATTGGAAGCGGAACTGACGGCTTTTTCGATCGGGTAGATGACGCTTTGTTCGATGTCGAGCGGAGGTGCTCCTTTGTAAACGACTCCGACGAAAGCGACCGGAACCTGGATTTGCGGGAAGAGGTCAACCGGTAAACGCTGGAGAGACGTCAGCCCCAATACCACCATCGCAAGGGACAGCATCAGGATGCCGATGCGATTGCGTAATGCGAGTAAAGTCAGCCACATGGTGAAAGTCCGGAGTGCTGAGGGCTGAGAGCTGAGCCGAAGCTTATCGAAAGAGCGCGGGCATCGATCACGTGACGGTTTCCAGTATTTAACTTAGCACTCACGACTGCGGGAGCGGTTGGATTTGTACGGGTGTGCCGTCGTGGACTAAGTCTTTGCCGGCGATGATGATTTGGTCGCGATCCGCCAAGCCTTTGGTGATTTCGACTAGGTTGCCGCTACGGGCACCGATCTCGACATTCACTCGCCGGGCGTTCCCTTCGCGGACGACATAGATGTATTGCGTATCTTCCAGTCGACTGACGGCATCAAGGGGAATCAGCAAGGCCTGGTGATGGGTTCCCACCATCACCTCGACTCGGGCGAACATCCCGCCTTTTAATCGACGATCCCTATTAGGCAAGTCGATTTCCACTGTCATTGTCCGTGTCGCGCGATTCAAGGCCTGGACAATACGTGTGACGGTTCCTTCAAAGACCTGATCTGGATACGCTTCGGCACGGAGCTCGGCTTTTTGCCCTACCTTCACCAGAGGAATGTCCCGCTCGACGACTTCAATCAATACACGGACCGTATTGATGTCGTGCAGACTCATAATGCCTCGCGACATGGTGGAAGTGCTTGCAGTGGCGCTACTGACATAGGCACCCGTATCGAGATTGCGTTCTGCGATATAGCCGGGAAATGGGGCTTGGATGTATGAATAGGCTAGATTAGTCTCCGCCTGGGCCAGGGCCACCTCCATTTGGTCGACCTGGGCTTGGAGGGACTCTTGTGCTGCTCTGGCTGCCTCGAAGTTGACTTGCGCATTATCCAGGTCTTGCTGTGAGACAAATTGGTCTTTGATGAGGGCCCGCATGCGATCGAACGTCAGCTTGGCGTTGCGGACCACCGCATCCTGTTGCGAGACTTTCGCCTTTGCTGCTGAGAGGTTGGCTTTGGCTTGATTGACGGCATGCTGATAATCGGTATGATCGATTTCAACGAGTAGCTGATTCGCCCTGACAAAATCGCCCTTATCGACATGCAGTTTGGCGATATATCCGTCAACCCGAGAAAAGATATTGACGACCTGATTGGGTGAGATGTCCGCTGTGTAACCCAAGCGAATATCGAGATCCTGTCGTAGCGGGGTCATAACGCCCACCGTAATGAGCCGCGCCTTCTTCGTGTCGGCTTTGGCACCTGTGCTCAGGCGAAAGACGACAAGAGCCGTGATCACAAGGAAGATAACGACCCCAAGGGTTAGAAATGGATGTCGGGCAAGTCGACTCATGGTGATGCCTGTCAGCTACGAGTGCGACTGCCGGACCAGTCCGCCGAGGAAGAGAGAAACATACTCGACCACTGTTGCTTCATGGGACAGGTGCATGGGTAACCCCAAGATATCGTGTAGTAGCCGGTGGTGGAGGATCATGCCAAAGAAGGCTCTGGCGGCAAGCACGGGATCGACCGGACGGAAGGCGCCATCCTCGATGCGCTGACGAATATAGCCGGCGAGCAGATCGTGAAAGATTCGATACTGCTGCTGAAAAAACATGTTGGACAGCTCATGTCCTTCCAAGGCACTGAAGAGGAGGAGGCGAAACAACGTCGGATCTGCTCCCTTCCTTATTCGATAACTGGCGAGCAACGTGAAGAGCCGTTCGTCATCTCGTCTCTTGGTAGCTTCTTCGACGGCCTCTCGCAACCCGGAGTATTGAGCCTTTTCTGCAAGAATTGCGGTGTACAATGCCTGCTTGGTCGGAAAGTGTTTGAAGAGCAGTGCCTCACTGACACCAGCTGCCTTGGCGATTTGTTTCGTGGTGGTTCCGGTAAAGCCGTTTGCGGCAAACAACGATGTCGCAGCACTGATCAGGCTGGCTTGCCGCTCATGACCTGAGGTTCGTGACGGTTGAGGCCGTTGAGGGGAGGATATCCGTGTTCTACCCATGGTGAGTAAGTAATTACTTACCGTAAAGTAGCATGAGACTTGTGTCAAAGACAAGGTAATGGATTAACACGGATCCGAACGTTTGGGGTACGAAAGGCCTAGAAAATGGCCGAACATTGTGTGGCCTTATGGCGTCAAGGTGACATCATCCTCAGCACCTAACTCATAGTTGACATTTCCGGTCAGCAGGAGGTAGTGGGCCATCAAACGATTAGACCTGGCCAACTGATTGGGCGCAGAGATAGGCCCGCATCCGATCGCCATCACGGCGGCTCACTTCCTTGAATTCCACACCAAATAGAGATCCCGCCGTCCAGGCAACCGTCGCTTCCGAAACGAACAGAGGTTCCTCATCGTTCGGCAGATACAAAAACAAGGTTAATTCCATACCAACGTTCACCGGACAATTTCCACGGATCCCCAACCCGCCTTCGGATAGGTCGACAGCGCTACCATCTCCAATGAGAACATCCTCCCCATTGATGCCTGAGTACATGAGGCCAAGGGAGACACAAGTTCTTCCTATTCTGCGGCGCTCAATCAGAGGGGATGCGTGATTCGTTTCTGATCGTCGCAAGTGTTTCATCTGTCTCATCGTTACACCTCCTAGTTACCTGCTTGTTTCGAATCGATGAGCCCTTCAGTCTCGTGCTGTCAGGCAGAAAAGCATTTCTCTTAGGTAGAGACTGCGTATGGATGAAGGCTAGCGCTGAGAGTCAGCCTTGCCTTCCCACTAGAGGAGGGGGAGGGTCCCAATTCAGAAGAGGGGGTGAAGATAACTAGCAATAATCAACACGCTATGTAACTGCGAGAAGAGAACACTGTCTCGGGACACAGCATGCGAGATCGGCTCGTTTATCGAAAGGATCGCGGCACTGTAAATAAAGGGTAGAAGCTGACTACATAAGTCGGAATCGGGTTCGTTGATCACTCACGGTATTGTGGGAGATGCTTTTCCAAATGAAAGATTGCAGCCGCTTTCGGTGCTCTCGGTTCAGATCCATGAATCGGACAGAAAACTGACAACCTGACACCCACACAACATGCGCCGATTTCAATAAAAGTTGGGGTAATCCATCAGGAAGTGCAATGGTAAGGGTCAATAATGTTCCCCGCGTCACCGGGCGGTCGCTGATGACATGGCACCCAGAAACAGATATGTTTTTCGTGAGGCCTTCGCCATGGTGAGGCTGCGTCGGAACTTCACCGACATAGCCCACTCGACACGTGACAGCGACACGTTCGGCATAACGGTTATCTAAGGGCACGTAGGATTTTCGGCCGTTCATCGTTGGTTTGGACATTATAGTTTCATTCGGAATATTTGCCTAATCAATTCGCAATATGGAGGTTATGAGAGGCATCAAGTGTGCCTCCATCTAAAATATTACGGGCGAGGGGAGGGTGACTACCGTAGAGTGAAAAAAAAGAATTACTGTCGAATCTTTGCCCAGGCCTTTTGATACTCTTCGAAGGAATCGACTTCCATCCATCCCTTGAAGATAGGCACGGCCTGGACGGTATGACCTTGGTCGATGAGCTCTTGAACCATGTCGGTGAAGGATGCTTTGATGAAGCTGCCGGCTTCATGGAAGCCGGTTGATTTGTACTTCTCTTGCGCCAACCGATAGCCGTCGCGAAGCGCCTGCACGCCCCTTTCGGAGAACATGGCCATGCCGATGAACTCTCCATGCGCCTGTTCGTGAGGCAATTGCTGGCCGATGCTGAGAATTCGTTGTTCACCTTCCGGCATGACGAAGCGCGATAGAGATTGTGAACTGGGCGGCTCGGCAAGGGACACGAGGTCCGGATTGATATGCGACGGCTGGGCACCGCGCCGGGCCTCATCTAACCACGCCAGATCCACCACGAGTGCGATATCGGCAGGGCTCTTCAACAACTTTTCGAGCACCGCCTGGTCGAACATGATGTCGCCGTACAGCACGATAGTCCGGCCTTTTAGTTCGTTTTCGGCGCAGAAGATAGAAAAGAGCTCGCCGGTACTTTCATACCGATCGTTGTCGTAGTAGCGGATATTGGGCAGCGAGATTGCCTCTTTTTTGTACCCGCGAACCAACGCAATTTCTTTAATATCGCATTCGTTGAGTGCGCTGATCTGACGGTCGAGGATCGTTTTCCCTTTGATGTCGAGCAAACACTTCGGCTTATCCTCGATCAACGGCAGAAGCTGTTTTTCGAATCCGGCGGCGGCAATAATCGCGGTGATTCGTTCGCTTCCCACCGGCAGGAACTGTTTTTCATCTTGTTCCATTTGTGGGACACCGACAATGTCATACACTTCGGGGAGGGTGACGATTCGGTCATTCGCAGCTCCCGGGCGCGTGTCCTTCTTAATGAGATCCAGCGTCTCGGTCATTGCACGAATGGCCGCTCGTACCGGTTGATTGGCATAGATGATGATTTTTGCCCCGGCTGTTTCCATTTCCGTCGCAGTGGTCTGGTCGAAAATCGTCGGGACCACGACCAGCGGGACGCGTCCGGACCACAACTTGTACACGGCCCTCAGCTCGTCGAAGTTTTTTGATTTCGAATGGATCAGGATTGCATCGGCTCCCGCGTCTGCGTAGGCTTCAGCCCGCTTCAGTGCCTCTTCCTGTCCCCATCCGGCGATGAGGGCCTCGGTTCTGGCGATGACCATGAACTCAGGGGAAATCTGAGCCGCTTTTGCCGCGCGAATCTTACCGCAGTGCTCTTCAATGGGAATCAATTCTCGTCGAACGCCCGCGTAAAAACTGCAACGTTTCGGGTAGACATTGTCTTCAATACAAATAGCCGCGATGCCGGCTCGTTCACGATCGGTGACCGTCCGCATGACATTCAGTGCATTGCCATATCCGGTGTCGCAATCAGCGATCACAGGGATACTCACGGCTTCCACGATATTCCGTTCGACCTCGAGCTGCTCGCTTGAGGTAATAAAACTGGCGTCAGGTATGCATTTAAGCGAGGCGGAAATTGCGAAGCCGCTCGCCCAGACACCGTCAAAACCGGCACGTTCGATCAGCTTGGCGCTGAGGGCATCGTGAGCACCGACGATTTTCAAGGCCCCAGGCCTTTTCAAGGCAGCTCGGAGTTTTGCAGCGTTGGTCATAAGGGCAACATGATGCGAAAGCGTGCAGCGGTTGTCAATGGAAACTTTCGTCCGCGGTAGAACTGCCTGAGAGAAGATCAAAAGGCTGTAGTTGAGGTCTCGTCAGCGAGTTTTTCCGGCAGCGTCCGACTTTCGAAAAATATGATGCCGCGACTGAGCCTGGTTTCGAATCGCAACGTCACTTCCGTATAGAAGCCATGCCACGCATAGACTTTCACCGGGCCGACTGCGATTTGTCCCGGTGTGCGATCGAGTGGACCGTACTTCGACTGAAGATAGTCCAAGATTCCCTCGTGTGTTTCTTTGCCGCTGTAGCGAACTGTCACGCGGCCGAACTTCTTCTCAAACGTCGTAAACCGTATCGAATCGACCGGGGTTGTGCCAAGCAAAGGGGGGAGTCCATTCCGTTCATAAATCTGTAAGCGACCGGCATCCTCAACTTTTGTGAATCGATCCTCTTCTGACAAGGTTGTTCCCCAGGGAATGTCTTCGAATCCGTTCGGATCGTTTACGATGGGAACACCAAATGCGGACGGTGATGGGTAAAGGAGACAAAGCAACACGATCGATGCTTTCGCAACCTGCCCAGAAAGAGACCCATTCATCGCACTACTCTGCAGAATCGGTGATATGGTCGTTGAATCGTGGTGCGAGCGTGCGACTATCGAAGAAAATATAGCCACGTTCTGTACCGGCCTGATATGTCAGATTGATTTCGGTGTCGGTCCCGCGCCAGGTGTATTGCTGAGTGAGCCCTCGCGCCATTTGTCCCGGGACACGATCCAGTCGACCAAAGCGGTTTTCCAAGAAACCCAACACCTGACGATGGATCGGGTCCCCTTGATACCGAATGATGACGCGCGCGAATTGGTCGTCCACGGAGACATAGAGGACGCTTGTCATCTCCACTCCAGCGAATGACGGCGGTTCTGTCTTGCGGAGATACTCGACGATATGCGGACCTGCCTGCATCGGTTCCAGGTCCTGGCGCGAAGATAAGGAGGTTCCCCAAGGAATATCGTGAAATCCCTTCGGGTCATTGATCATGGGAACGGCCCATACTGAGCCGGCACAAATCACGATTGCGATCATCAGAACCAACGGCCAAGTATGGGATGTTGGTAGGGCGGGATTTTTCATCTCTGCAATCGGATCCAGCCACCACTGTATTGGCACTCACGCTACCATGCGAGGGAAGTCAACTCAACCGCCGATCTTTCTTGAGAACCCCGTAGGCCGTATCTTATAATGCGCCGGTTTTCGTCCTGCGTATATCAGGTATGGATCGATAGTTCAGGGGAAGCTCCCAGTGATTGAAAGCGACCAGTTCGTGCAAGCCATGCAGGACATGGGGGTCAATTTTTTCACCGGCGTACCGGATTCCATCCTGGGTGGGATCATCGCGGAACTCATGACCCGTCGGCTCTACACCCCCGCGGTTCGAGAGGATGAAGCGGTCGGTATGGCTGCGGGTGCGTATATGGCGGGAAAAACACCCGCCGTGCTCATGCAGAATTCAGGACTTGGTACCTCTCTCAATACGCTCATGTCCCTTAATATGATCTATAAACAACCCTGCATCCTGGTTGTTTCATGGCGTGGACAAGGGGGAAAAGATGCGCCCGAACATTTGGTGATGGGGGAAGTTATGCCGCAGTTGCTCGATACCGTCAAAATTCCTCATCGTACCTTGACCGAACAGACGGCCATCGAAGATTTCCGGTGGGTAGCTCAGACATTCATGCAGCAACGGATGCCCGTCGCGTTATTCATTACCAAGGGTGTCGTGAAGGGCTTGCATCCGTGAGGCCCGAGCAAGGCACATTGATCAGCCGAGCGCAGGCCATGGCGGCCTTGCTGGAGTTGCTGACCGATCAACCCGTCATTATCTGTAACGGGTTTCCCTCGCGCGAGGCACACAAGATCGCGGATCGGTCCACTCATTTTTACATGATCGGGTCCATGGGGAATGCTTCCGCGATTGCACTCGGTGTCGCACTCGCCAAGCCGAATAAACAGGTGATCATCTTCGATGGTGACGGAAATGTCCTAATGGGAATGGGCACACTCGCCACGGTCGGTGCGTTAAAACCGAAAAACTTTATCCACGTCGTACTCGACAACGAAGTATACGGAACGACTGGGAACCAGCCGACAATCTCCAACGTGGTGCCGCTGGAGAAAGTGGCGAAGGCGGTGGGCTACGTGAATGTGGAGCGGGTTCTTGATCGCGACGATCTTGTCTACGAGTTCAAGAACATGCTGAAAAAAGACGGGCCCAGTATGTTGCTCATCAAGGTGAACGAATTCGTCGAAGATGCCGGCCGTGTCCTGCTCGACCCGCCGGACATCACCCGTCGGTTCATGAAAGCGATAGAGTGATAGGGAGCACGAGGGGGCTTCCTTGTGCGCGCCGACCAGCAGAATTCGGGTAAGGCGGAGTCTCGGCGACGTGGGGTAGGCGGGTAAGATGAGCGTGCTCGTTCAATGTGCGCAATAAAGGGAAGCCCATCACGCTCTCTTAGAAGAGGAAGGAGAGAAGAGTGGTTCTCCTGAATCCTGGGCCCGTGAATGT
>JBBIKN010000041.1:19463-23027 GCA_037445435.1 Nitrospira sp.
CTTAGAAGAGGAAGGAGAGAAGAGTGGTTCTCCTGAATCCTGGGCCCGTGAATGTGTCCGAGCGGGTACGGCAGGCGCTGTTGAAACCCGATATCTGTCATCGCGAAGACGAATTCTCCGAACTGCTTCACCGCATCCAAGCCAAACTGCTCAACGCTTTTGTCCCAGGAGCTGAATCGGAATACGTCGCTGTCGTGATGACCGGATCAGGGACGGCCGCCGTGGAAGCCGCCTTGATGTCGTCGCTCCCTCACGGCCGCCGTCTGCTCATCCTCAACAACGGGGTCTATGGTGAACGGATGTCTCACATCGTGGGCCTCCATCGCCTGGGGGTCAACGAGTTGAAGTATGAATGGACGGTTCGACCGGATCCTGACAAACTGCTGCTTGCCCTGCGACAGCATCAGGAAGTGCATGCCGTCGGTATGGTGCACCATGAGACCACCACGGGACTCCTCAACCCGGTCCATGAGATCGCCGAGATCGTCGATGGTCAGAATCGTGTATTCGTGGTCGATGCCGTCAGTGCGCTGGCCGGCGAAACGATCGACATTGCCAGCTCGCATATCTATATGGTGGCGGGCACGGCGGGAAAGTGTATTCAAGGCTTCCCAGGCGTTTCGTTCGTGCTGGTGCGAAAAGGGTTCGTCGAGAAAATGCGCTCGTACCCGAAACGCTCGTGGTACCTTCATCTGACCCATTACATCGATAACGACGGGCGAGGCACGATTCCATTCACACCCGCGGTGCAGGTCTATTATGCCTTCGACGAAGCACTCAACGAACTCCTTGAAGAAGGCGTGACCAATCGCATCCAACGGTATAAGAAGATGGCGACCCTGATCCGTGAACGAATGGCTAAACTCGGCGTGAAAGCGCTTCTGCCGGCGGACCGGCAATCGAATACCATCACGGCCTATCACCTGCCGGAAGGGATTTCCTACCAGGTGTTGCATGACCGCCTGAAGCAGCAGGGCTATGTTATTTATGCCGGTCAAGGCAACTTGGAAAATAAGGTTTTCCGGGTGGCCAATATGGGCGCATTGTCCGAGGCGCAGTTTGGGGGTTTTCTTGACGCCTTCGAGCACGTGTGCAAAGCGGCATGAAGGCGGTCATCCTTGCAGCGGGAGTCGGCAAACGTCTGTGGGAAGTCACTCAATATCAGCCGAAATGTCTCATCGAGATCGGCGGCCGGTCGCTCCTGCGTCGCTACCTCGAGTCGCTGGCTTCCGTCGGGATTCGTCGGGTGGAAATCGTCGTCGGGTACAAGCAGGACATGATTCGTGCGGCGGTCGAGCAGGATTCCTGCGGCGTCAAGGTCACATTTCTGGTCAACGAACAGTTTCACAGAGGCAGTATTTCCTCGCTGTGGATCGCGCGAACCGCGCTCGACGACGATACCATCGTGATGGACGCCGACGTGCTGTTTCATCCGGAGATCCTCCGGCGTCTGGTGTCGTCGCCCTCTGCGAATGCGCTGTTGATGGATGAGACGGTGAAGCAGACTGGAGAAGAATGCATGGTGGTCGTGGCGGGGGACCGCGTGATTGCACTGACAAAGAATATGCCGGAAGAGTACGACTACGCCGGTGAAGGGGTAGGATTCCTTCGGGTTCGACACGCCGATACGCCTCGTGTGGTCTCATCGCTCCGTGATCACATCGACAGAGGCTCGTGGGATATGGAATACGAAGACGCGCTGCGACAGTATTTTCAGGACGTGCGGGTCGGTTATGAACGGATTGGGGGGCTGCCCTGGACCGAGATCGATTTTATCCAAGACATAAGAAAAGCTGAATTGGAAGTTTTGCCAAGATTATGAGAAAGTCTTCACCATGATGGGATGTCGGATCAAAGGACCCTGTGGTCACCAAATTCAGCCGCCACTGAGGCCATAAGCATGAGTAAGAGCATCCTGCAAAGGAGAGCCGAGATCCAAGGGCTGGCGACGGCGATTCTGCTGCCGTCCGTCGGGGTATTCGGCGGTCCGATCGCGCAGCAGGTCGGCGATGTGGGGCCTCTGACAAGTGTCGTCGGGATCGGGCTCTTTCAGCGCACCGTGCTCACGTTGCAACGGGCGGGGATTCGCCAATTGATCGTCCTATCCGGTTCCGAGGAAGAACAGTTGAAACAGGCGCTCGGCAAAGGGCCGCGCGTCACGATTCCGGTCCGATGGATGCCGATCCGTGAATTTCCTCTGGACGATCCTCGGACATGGGAAGCCTTGGCGGCCGAAGTACATGGCTTTGCGTTGGTTGCGAGCGTCAATAGCGTATTCTCTCGGGGATTGATCGAACGGTTGCGGCGCGACGTGCAGGACGGTCACGCCATCCTGGTCTCTCAAGCCCCACAGGGGCAGGTCGATCAACTCCTGGTACAAGGCATGCGATCGAAGGCCTCATCCGGTCGTCCGGTGATCTTCCCACCTCGTTTCGACGATCCGGCCTTGCGTGTCGCCGAGCTGGTGGTCGTGCCGGCAAGTCTCATGAGCAGCGCGCATCAAGGGGCGAGCGAGAAGGGAACCCCTCCGATCCGCCAGTGGCTTGAGCGAGCCGCAGCGGATGGACGAGTGCGAGTCGTCTCCGCGGAAGAGAAGCGGGGTCATTGGTATCAACCTGTCCGAACCGTGTCTGACATTCAAGCAGCTGAAAAAAAGCTGTTCAATTCGCTCAAGGGGGAATTCGAAGGGTTCGTCGATCGCTATTTCAACCGCAAGGTCTCCCGCTGGTTCACACGTCTGTTTCTTGCGATGGGGCTGTCACCCAATTCCATCACGGTCCTGGCCGGACTCATCGGTTTGGTTGCAGCAGCCGGGTTTGGGGTGGGCACGTACAGCGCCGGAATCGCGGCAGCCCTCTTGTTTCAATTGGCGGCCGTCATTGATTGCTGCGATGGCGAAGTCGCGCGCTTGACCTTTACCGAGTCGCCCTTTGGCGCCTGGCTCGATATTGTTTTGGACAACATCGTGCATATGGCGATTTTCATGGGCATCGCGGTGGGACTGTATACGAACCACATCGGGCAAGCCGACGAGTGGGGTCTTCTCGCGCTCGGCGTCGCCGCGGCGTTGGGTACCGGCCTCTCATTCGTACTTGTCGAAAAGGCACAGAGAATCAAAGCGGTGAGCGGCTGGAGAACCCCGGCCCATACCGCCTGGGCGGACCTCATGTTGAAAAACGTCGCCAGCCGTGATTTCTCAGCGGCCTTACTGGGCTTTGCTCTGTTCGATCAACTCTATTGGTTCTTGATCTTTGCGGCAGCCGGTTCCTTGCTGTTTGCCGGTGCCATGGTCTGGGTCATTCGCCCATCTGCCGTCTCGTCTCCTCGGCCATAATGCCGCGTTCACCAGCCGACTAACGTGTTACGCTATATCCTACTGACCCTTGGCCTCATCGTTCTGAGCCTCCTTGTCTGGCATATTGGACCCGGCAATATCTATGAAGCCGCGACACGACTCGGTCCTGCAGCCTTGCTCGCCGTCCTCATCCCCTCGGTCATCATGTATTCCGTCGAGGCCTATGGGTGGAAAGTCGTGTTGGGACGAGCCGCCCGAGGAATTCCGTT
>JBBIKN010000041.1:23127-24819 GCA_037445435.1 Nitrospira sp.
CCGCGGGGCAGACGATCACGGCCGCACTGTTGAGTGTCGGGCTGCTGGTCTGTTCAATCGCAGGGTTTGTCTTCATCCAGCAGCGTGGGCTCTTTGCATCGATTCTGTCATGGGTCAAGAAACTGGGCTTACGAATCCGGTCACTGGAGGCTCAGGAGGGGCACCTGCACTCGATCGACCGGACGATTTTGAATTTTTACCGCCATCATCAAAAGGCCTTTTATGCGTCGATGGGGGTGTATTTTTTGGGCTGGATGGCTGAATCGTTGGAAGTGTTCGGGATCATCTATTTACTCGGCGGGTCGGTGACTGTGTTGTCCGCCCTCTCTATCGGGGCGCTCGCGGTGTTTATCAAGGGCGGATCCTTCTTCATCCCCGGCAGTCTGGGTGCTCAAGATGCCGGCAATCTCCTCTTGCTCCAAACGTTCGGCTACAGCGATGTGACGGGAATCACGTTCGCGCTGCTGCGACGGTTCCGCGAGCTCGTGTGGATCGGCATCGGGCTGTTATGTTTGGCGACGGTGGGAAAAACCAAGATACCGCAGGATCAAGAGGTGGAAAGCACTTCGTGAGCGATGGTCCGAAGCCGTTCGAGCATACGATCCCACACAAAGCCGTGGAGCCGAAAGTCCGCCGCACGCTCCACCTTGTGGAACTGAAGTCCCATTCGATTCCCGTGAATCCATCGGACCTCCGCTTCTTCGACCGGGAGGGACTGTTCCTGATCCGGGAGGATCAGCCGTACGCGGAGTGTGGTCCGACGTGGCGTGGCGCCGACACACTCGATCGCACAGCCGAACACCGTGAGGTTCATCACCTTCCCTTCTGCGATCGTTTCCGTATCGGAAAACATCACAGGGTACTGCGCAGGGAGCGGAACTCGATAATGGTGGCGCTGGTACGGGTGTGTGGAATCCACGGTAGCTCAGTCTAGTCGGCCTCGCGTAATGGAATGAATCCCCCTTTCGCGGGGACAAAGCGAAATCCTTGAGTTGTCCGGTTCCGTTCACGTCGAGAGGCGTGCCCATTCAGGCAGAGTAATGCTTATTGAGGTGTTCGCGCTGGAATTGCAGAATGTGCCTGATCAGCAGCTCTCGATCCTGACCGGTCATTCCGACAAAGCGCCCATGGAGGCGGTAGGTGTTGAGCGGGTAGGGGATAGGATCCACGCGCAGCACTTCGAGGGAGGACTTAAAGAGCACCTCCCCGGGAAGGAGCAGGGTGCAGGAGAGAATCTCATGAGGCTGGTAGGGCTGACTGACTACCAAGCCAATCCCTCCCGCGCTCAGATTGACCGATTTTTCGGTGCACTCGCCCTCGGTGACGTCTGTCTCGGACTGAAGGCAGATGGGCAGCGTAACAGTAATGCGATAAAAATCTCGTCGTTCCCGCGGAGCGGGTGGCGATGAAGGGGTGTCTGATGGCATGGCGGGAGGAGTATAGCAAAAGAGGCGAATAGATGGTCAGCCGCCAGATATCGACCCGGTCAAGTTACGCAGTAGCCGAAAACTTTCTGCACCCGGCTCTGGGTATTGCTCGTCACCCCTCGGTACGCTCGCGCATGCCCACGTGATGGCCGCTATGAATCCCCATGAAAAAGTGAATGGGCTCTGGCTGGTCGTGGCGGCGGCAGGTTGTATCTAGGAGCCTGTCCGACATTGATCTGAGCAAGCCAGAATCATAGCCAAGGAG
>JBBIKN010000042.1:0-24500 GCA_037445435.1 Nitrospira sp.
TTCCCACACACGAATTTCCAAACCGATTGCGCCATGCTCTCTCGTGGGATTGGTGCCCAGTGTGACTCACCTGACTTCTTGGAGATCAAGTGACCGGTCCCCATATTTCCAGCAAACCGCTCAATCGCCACAAGGCGAAAGCGTTTTTTTGAACAATCGTGTTCTTCCTGGGCACGAGTGGATAAGAACGTGCTCAACCCTCTGGTCTGGGCCGTCTTGAGATCATCCAACACCCAGACGCTGACCACCTCACCGTTCCGGCTGATGCTTTCCGAATCAACATAGAGTTTCGCCTGGTCGTTCCTATCGACCAGAAGCCATTCAGCACACAGTGGCGCCGCATTCCACAGCTGAAGAAGAGTGAACGCAATGAGAATCGTAGAAGACCCGGCACGAGCGGAAGACATGCGCCACCCTTGCAGAAGGCAATGATCAATCGCTGAGTCTGAGAACGAGATGGGTACGCCTACTTCTACTGGCCTATTTTCTTGGTGATGCAGGTGTTGAACGCCATGCGCTGATGATAGGGCGTCCAAAACCACTTGTACTTATTCACCTGATCCAACTCATCCACATATGCATTGCACCGTTTCGTTTCCGCTTCTCCGGCTTCCAACGGCGCCGTCATGATCCACGCCCCGACTCCAATGACACCAAGAAAGAGAACGACACCGGCTACGATCGTCACAATTCCCTTTGTATTCATGGATCCCTCTGTAGGTTCGCCAAGACCGACATACGACCACTTGTAACTGGTGCCGGAGACCGGGATCGAACCGGTACGGGCCTTGTGAGCCCGAGGGATTTTAAGTCCCTTGCGTCTGCCTATTCCGCCACTCCGGCAAGAGGGCGGATTGTAACATAGCGCCTATGGGCAAACAGAAACCTTTTCTCCTTGGCATAGCTTGTTTTCCCATGTCCGGGCTTCGAATGAGGAGGGGAATAAAGCCGGGGTCGGCTTCTTCATGGCGTGGTCCTGGCGGCTACGGCTTAAGCAAATCTTGCACAAAAATCTCTCAGAAATTGCTCACCTCATTGGGCTAGAATGAAACGAGATTGTGCGGAAAGGTGACCAGCTGAGGACACGGGTCTTCCAATTCTTCATCAGTCTATATGTACTCGCCTTGGTGCTGCCCCCAAGAGCAGCTGGCCAAGAGGCAGTTCTCGACATTCTCCCGCTCCGGCCGTTTAACTTTGATATCTCCTTCAACCAGCGCACTTTCGCACCGGAGGCCAGAGTCATCGCTGCGCAAGCAGGAATCACCGCCTTGCGATATGGTCAGCTTGAAGTAAGAACGGTCTATCAATACTACAGTCACCACACACCAACTTTTGTCACCGACCAACATTCCCTGTTCCTGAATCCCCGCTGGAATAATATCATCGATTTCTTGGATTTTCCCAAAACCAAACCGCTCAACCGGGTCATACGGCATGTTCTTTTCGGGCCACTCGAAGATCGAGCAGTGCCATATGTAGGAGCTCTGATCGGTGGAACATTCCCCGGACGGGACGCCGATTCACCTGGGTTTCTCTACGGCGGACAATTAGGTGTGCGATTCCCGGTGGCCCGTGGATTTTCAGTGGACATGGGTGTGCAATACACTCGGTTTGAGATCCACTTTAAAGGCGCATCTGACCTGTCCCAGCAATGGCTGTTCACCATCGGGATTCGGCTGTAATGATATGAGTTTCGTGCGGTCGGTCACAGGAAGAAGAGGGATTACAAGCTCGAAAAAGAGCCCCAGTTGGCAACACAGGTGTCTATTGGTACTAGTGGTTGCCCTCTTACAGGGTTGCGGGCTGATCTACGACGCGGTGACGGCGATCCATCCCTTGACCCGCGATGAACTGTCCGCTATCTGTGCCCACGGACGATTGCGCGTCGGCATTTCGGTTGAACCGTTTCGCCCGTTTGTCTTTCCCGCGGTGTACACCGATGAGGGCATTCGGGTCACAGGCATGGATATAGAATTGATCCGTGAGGTCGCGGCTGCGCTCAGCGCTCATTGCGGCGGCCCCACACCCGTTGTTCCGACCTTGCACGTCACTCGATTCCCCGATCTCTTCATCAAGATGAACGAAGGTCAGCTCGATCTCTTCGTCTCGTCCGTGAGCGGAACCGTTCCCGGTGCACGGCCGACGGGCTTGTGGTTTTCAGCTCCGTACCTGCGCAACGACGGGATCGCCGCCATCATCCAAAAGCCAGAAGTGGCGGAACGTATGCGAGCACAATTTCAAAAACAAAGCGGGAATCGTGATACGCGTGTGGCCGTCCAGGAGGGACTTACCGGCTTGACCGTGGCAGTACAGAAAGGAAGATCCTCTCACCTGTACGCCGAAGCCAACCTCAAGCGGATCCGCATGATCATCTGCGATTCTCTTCCCGCCTCGATTGAAACAAAAGACCCCCCTATCGACGTCATCCTGACCAACCATTCCATCCTCCAATATGTAACGAAAAGAGTCTGGCGGGATTGGCGGATCTTGACACAGCTCGACGGTACCCCGTTAATTCTGACGCATGAAGATCTGTCCATCGTGACCAGTGAAGAGCATCGACATTTACAATGGTTCTTGAACAACCTGCTCTTTCGGTTGGAAGAATCAGGACGGTTGAAACAGATGCGAACACGTTGGATCGAGGAGGAATATGCGCCCACTCGGCGGGCGACGACGGAAGGGTTGCCGCTGGAGGTCACACAAGTTCCCGATCATTATGATCAAGGGCAATGCCGTCCGGCAGAGGGACCATGAAAAAACGGAGGTATAGATGATCGTCCCGCCACGCGTGTTGCGACTCCTTGGTTTCATCTTGATCTTGTCGCTCTTATGCCCTCAGATCGGCGGGGCACAGGACTCGCGCAAGGAGATCGAGGGTACTGCACAGCTCCTGACAACCCTCCTCAATGCGGGACGCGTCGTCGTCGAACGGAACCAATCATTGATCAACGACCCAGGCAGGGGCGATAAGGGCTTTACTCCCGAGGTCTTTGAACAGCTGGTCCGTGACGAGTTTTTTCAACAAACCCGCATTGATTTGAAACATCCACCCTCGTTTTTGCCCTCTCTTGCCAAAGAGCTCTTGGCCGTATTGCTCCTCGCGAGCAAAGAAGTGGTGCGGGACGCGCAGTTCGTGATCAATCAACGCGGGATCGGCTATAAGAACTTTATCCCGGCCACATTCGGCAGCCAAGCCGCACGGAAGTTTTCCGACCGCTCACACGTGACGATCAAACAGACGACCCTTAACCCGCGGAACCTGAAAAATACTCCGGATGCGTACGAAGAGATGGCGCTGAAGCGGCTCGCGACCCAGCCGCCTTCGACCACGCCGATCGTCGAATGGGTCGACGGTGGACGGCTACTCAGAACTCTTATGCCGATTTACTATTCGGAAGATTGCCTCACCTGCCACGGAAACCCCAAAGGGATTCTCGACGTTTCCGGTTATCCACGAGAAGGCGCTCAGGCAGGAGAACTGGCGGGGGCCATCAGTATTCAGATCCCCTCGGACCATCGGTAGCAGTCAGCCCGTGCCGACGGAGGAGAGTGACGGGGTGACCTGCCACCGATGATCGTCGAGAAGCTTAGTTCAATACCGCAGTCAGTTGCGGCCGTTCTTCCTCACAATTCTTCTCTTTTGCAGGTTTGCGGTTCAGCGCTTCTTCGACTCCCGACTTGACCGCCCGACCCCACCGGCTGGTCTGCACCTGTGCTTTGCGGGCATACCGGCTGATGCTTCGACGAGTTTCCGCACCGGTCTGTGGAGCGAAGAGGAGTCCGAGTCCCGCTCCGATGACCGCCCCACCGGCGATGAATGCTGCTGCCTTGGCGACCTGATTCCCCTGCTCCGACATGGTGAACCTCCTCATGATGGTGAATGAGCCAGAAGATCGTTTAGAATTCTTCCGATGCCAAGATCCTTCAGCATGCTCTGTGCCAGGATGGGAAGATTCGTAAGAAAAGCGATTCCCGCGAAAAACCATAGTGGGCGTTTTTTGTCAATGAGGAGTGACTAATTTTTGGTCTCTTTTTCTCGACAGAATGAGACACAGGCGTTTCAGAAAGCCAACACTTTAGATTTGTACATACTTCTCAATCAGCCATAGAAGCCGATTTGCTGGAATCAAACTTTAGTCGTTTCTAATCTTCTGCGCGCTTGCAATGACACGTGAGCCTCCGTATGATCCACCGGCAAGTTTTGCCGTAGGTCGCAGAGGGTAGTGCATGTGATCCTAGATTCATGTTCCCCTTCAGCTATGCGCAACATCTCACGAAGGACTATTCCGGAATCATCGTAATGGGTTCCCCAGCCGCCATCCCCTACCCAAATATCGACCCTGTTCTCGTGGCGTTGGGTCCTATTCAGCTACGCTGGTATGGGTTGATGTACCTGATCGGGCTGACCGCGGCTTACTTCCTTATTCAGCACAAAGTCGTCCGTAAAGAGCTGGCGATCAGGAAGGATCAGATCTATGACATGGTCGTCTATGCCGCCTTCGGCGTGTTTCTCGGTGGGCGGATCGGCTATACGCTCTTCTACAATTTTTCGTACTACAGCCAGAATCCCTTGAAACTCCTGGCGGTCTGGGAAGGAGGCATGTCCTTCCACGGTGGGCTCCTGGGAACCATCATCGCGCTGATCTGGTTCAGCCGACGACAAGGAATTCCCGTCTATACCATCGCAGATTTGGCGGCCGGCGTCACACCGATCGGTCTAGGGTTCGGTCGGATCGGGAATTTTATCAACGGTGAACTGTTCGGTCGGCCAACGGACGTGGACTGGTGCATGGTCTTTCCAGCAGGGGGGCCTGTTTGTCGCCACCCGTCGCAACTGTATGAGGCCATGCTGGAAGGCCTCGTGTTATTCACAGCGTTATGGTGGATTGACCGGCGTCCGACCCCGCCCGGGACGGTCTTTTGGAGTTTCATCACCGGATACGGCA
Organism: Nitrospira sp.; assembly: GCA_037445435.1. Classification (GTDB taxonomy): domain Bacteria; phylum Nitrospirota; class Nitrospiria; order Nitrospirales; family Nitrospiraceae; genus Nitrospira_D. Next base: position 4,950 of record JBBIKN010000042.1, read on the forward strand.
TCAGCCGGCTGCTCGCTGAACTCTTCCGCGAACCCGACCAGCACTTGGGGTTTATCGTGGGACCGATCACGATGGGTCAAATTCTCTCCTTGCCCATGGTACTGCTTGGGACAGTGATGCTGATCTTGGGCTACTCAAAGGCTTCGCCTAGTTCCTCATCCGCTGAAAGATCTTAAGTTTAGGGGTTCGATTCTCGAAACTCGAAACTGGCTCAGTACGGCATCTCATCATCGTCCAGACCTACATGGTGGCCCAGTTCGTGTACGACCGTGTCGTACACTTCCTGCACCACCTCTTCCGGACTCTCACACAGTCGGAGGATCGGTCCACGATAGATGGAAATCCGTGGCGGTTGTTCTCCTCCGGGTGTGAAGAATGAATCGGCCGCTAATGACTGACCTTGATAGAGGCCGAGCAAATCGTCCTCGCTGTCGAGCTCAAGGTCCTCCAACACATCTTGCGGCGGCTCCTCCTCTACTACGACAGCGATTGATTCCATCAGCTTGGCATAGGGAGGAGGCAAGTCCGCGATCGCTTGCTGAACCAGCTGCGCAAAAGCTTCAGCTGAGATAGGGTCCCGTCCGGTCATTTCGACTGTCCCCGACCATCATAATTCTACTGCCGCCCCACATCGAAGAAACAGACAGTGAAACCGGGGCTCAGTTCCCAGGCTCTGCTTCACAGCGGCCTTATAGACCTCGCTCTGTGGGCGGTACTGCTCAGCCTGTGCCGCCGCCTGATCAGCCGATATCGCATCCGTCTTATAGTCGGCTATCCAGAGCTCTCCGTCCAGCCGGTAGATGAGGTCGATGACTCCCTCCATGACCTGCCCCTCTCCCCAGGGCATGAGGAACGGAACCTCCCGACCAAGGATGTGGGATGAACGGAGACGCGCATACGCTTCCGATCGACTGAACGTAGCGAGGAGATCGTTCACGGACTCAGCAACCATTCCAGCATGGAATTGCCCCTCCGGGCCCAGGGTCTCCTGCAGAACTGGGGCAATCTGCGTACGTAACCCGGAAGGGTCTCCCGAAAAGTCCCAGCGCTCGAGCAGACGATGAGCCACCACACCAGCCAACCGCTTAATCTCCACATCCTGTCGGACGGAAGTCGTCTCACGTCTGACCGACACCGCTCGGTTCCCCAACAGCGTGGGTGTCAAATCATGCGGGGTCTCACGAATCTTGGTCCATCGGACGGTCCTTCTCTCCCACTGTTCGGCAATCTCCTGTGGATCAACCAAGGCCTCACCGACCACTCTGTCCCAACGTCGGCGCGGCCATTTTCGGTCCGGTGCTCGGACGACTCGATGGGGAATCGCGCTGCCGCCGACCCTCAAGGCCTCCGTCGAGGCGATTCCGATCTCCCCCGTCCCGACGTTCTGGAGCAGGTCCAACACGTTTTCGCCGACTGAGCGGGAGGTGAGCCCCCCGGACAGCAGCAACAACTCTTTGGCTCTCGTCATCCCCACATACAGCACGCGTCGCCGTTCCGCCTCTTCTCGCAGCCGCAGCTTGTGTTGGACCAGCAGCGAGCCGAGGGATCGATGACGATCCAGGGAAAGCCCATAGGTTCCGCTCGACCAATCATAAGAGACCTGCGGCGTACTCCGTTCTCGTCCGCTCCCCTGATGAAGACCCGGCAGCACGACAATGGGGAATTCCAGCCCCTTGGCCTTATGAATCGTCAAGACATGCACGGCTTCGAGCGACTCCTCGACGAGAGGACTCTCCGATTCATCCGGTTGTTCTTCAAGCCGGGCGATCATGAGTTCCACAAATCCGCTCAAGGTCATGTGGGGCCGATCGGCCAATGACGCAGCCGTCTGTTTGACCTTGATCAAATTCGCGACGGCTTGCTCGCCATGGAGCGATGCAGCGGCCAAATCGAGGATCGGCAATCGGTCAAACATCAGCTCGATGGCTTCGGCTAGTGGCAGCACGGGGACGGCTCGGTGGAGCCAAGCCAGGTGTTCGTACAGCCGCCGAACAACATCGGCACGGGCATGGGACCACCCCTCGAGACGAGTCGCATGGAGATAATTGAAATGCCCCGCCTGCTTGAGTTCGTAGAGTTCTCGATCCGTCAGACCGCCAAGTGGTGAACGAAGCAGGCCCGTTAAGGCGATCTCATCATGAGGATGATCTACAACCCGAAGCAGATTGATGAGATCAATCACCTCTTGGCGTCGATAGAAATGCTTTTCCCCTTCGATGACGTAGGGAATGTCGTGCCGGCGCAAGGCATCGAGGTACGCATCGGCTTGCGTAAGCTTCCGAAACAACAACGCGACGTGGCCCGGCTTTATCGAATGACGACCCAAGACTTCGTCCCTCAACCAGCGAGCCAGCACTTCACTCTCAGCCCTCGTCGCCTCTGCTGCATCGAATGTTTCGTCTTCGCCGTTCGGCGTGGTCACGCTGAGATGAACCCCCGGCTCGATCGACGCCGGACGTCGCTGAGGCCGCACCTCCAAGCGGACATTCGCCGGCTGAACCAGCGGCTGCCGTTCGAACAGCCGATCGAAGACATCATTCACCGGCTCCAAGACTGCCGCGTCGCTTCGGAAGTTCGTCGTCAACGTGTGGATCACTCCGCCATCAGACGCGACCTTGTCTACGACTCGGTCGAAGGCTTCGATGTCGGCACGCCGGAAGGCATAGATCGACTGTTTGGGATCACCGACAATGAAGAGTTTCCCCGGTTCGAGCACCATCTCGTGCCAGTGGCCCGCCTGGCTTCCTTGCCGCTCCGAGACCGCCAGGATGATTTCGTACTGCACCGGGTCCGTGTCCTGAAATTCATCGACCAGCACGGCTCGGTAGTCTCGTTTGATCCGTTCACGGACGGACGCATGTTCGAAGAGAAGCGTCCGTGCCCGTGCCAGCAGGCCATCGAACGACAGCCAGCCTTGTCGAGCAAAGGTTTCGCGGATGTTCTGCACCAACGGAATGAGCAGGGTCAAGAGATCGCTCAAAAACGCATGGTCGACCGACAGAAGCTGTTGCGCCGTCTGGATGAGCGCGGCAGCCTCTTTGAAATCGCGCATTTCCCATCCACCCACTACGCTTCCGAGATCCTTGTCGAGCCATTCTCGTTCTACCGTCGTCACATCTTCCCGACCGGGCAACCCTTTTTCCGCCGCGAGCCGCATCAAAGACGCCGTCGCGGCGAGCATGTGCTCGACCTTACGACGCTTCGGCCGGTCATATATCTTCAAGAGCTGCTCTGCCCGGTCTCTCATGAGCCGGATCCAGTTCGAGACGTCCGGGGTCACTGCTGTCGAGGCGAGTTGTTGTTGCACAGTACGGAGATCGATCAGTTCACTGCACAAGGACCGGGCCAACGCTCTGACCGACTCGAGAGTGGTCGATGACAAGATCAATCGCCACAGATGATGGTGTTGTCCTGCTCGACTCAATTCCTGGTCCAGCCAGCACTCCCATGCGACGGTGAATTGTTCCTCAAATCGCAAGCCCTCGTCTTCCTTGAAGTCGGGATCGACTCCGGCCTCGAGCGGATGAAGCCGCAGCACGTGTGCGGCAAAACTGTGGAGGGTGCCGATCTGGGCCTTTTCGATGTCGTTGAGTCCAGCTTGAGCACGTGCGGCAATCTCGTCCACGCTCAACCCATAACGTGACTGTAGATCGCTGGCAGAGAGGGCCCCCCCGTCGCTCGACAGCATAGAATCGGCCTTCGGGTGAGCAAGAGCGACAAGCCGCTCTCGCAGCCGCACCTTCATTTCGGTCGCCGCTTTGTTGGTAAACGTCAAGGCGACGACCTGCATGATCGGGACCGGCGCGGGCTCTTTCATCAGCAGATGCACGAGACGATTCACGAGCAAGGTCGTCTTGCCTGTCCCCGCTCCCGCTACGACCACGACATTGCGATCGAACGTCGTCTCAGCCGACTCTCGCACCATACGATCCGATATGTGGAGATCATCACTCATCGGCAAACTTCTGCATACGCAGCGTCTTCAGCACTTTCGGCTCAGCCGCACGATGCGCTCTCCACCAAGTCGGAGCATGTTCTCGCCGGCAGGCCACACGAAATTCACACCCGTCGCAATAGCCGTCGGGAAGAATGAAAAATCGTCCGGCGCGTATACCATCCACCAAGGTTTTGATCGTGTTTTGAATGAGTATCCCGGTATCTGACTCCCACGATATTGCCTCGAAGGTAGTGCGACTGATTGCCGTTGACCACTGAGGAGCCAGAAACAGGAATTGCACCTGGCTGGGCATAGGCTGGCCAGAAATGGTGAGACAACTGTAGAGTGGCGGTTGGAGCCGATAGCCACGGACCGCCGACTGAACCAGATGACGGTCTTCCGATTTCATGGCCGAGCCGACTTTGAACTTGTAGTCGAGCACGCGCAGCGCGCCGGAGATCCGGTGTCGATCGAGCCGATCGATGCGACCACGAATCTTCAACGATCCCTCGTCGAAGATGCCCGGCAGCGTTCCTTCTCCGTCCACTTCAAATGCGACAGGGATGTACGGATGTTCGTGCTGTTCCGTTTCATCCGCCTCCACCGCCGCGATCACCAGTGTCACGATCAGTCCTTTCGCCAATTCCCACAGCAGATAGTGGCCCGTCCGATGTTGTGACTCCAAAACCTCCGCCGCCTGTTCCACCGACGCTCGGATCGTCTGCTCCTTCCTCTCGCCGGCCACTTGTTCGGTCGGCCATCCCTCCTTCACCAGTTGCTCATAGACCCGACGCAATGATGCATGACAGAGCGTGCCGACCAGCGCCGCATCCGGCTCCTGTCCGATTGCCACACGGCTCGGTTCGAGTCGCAGCACATCGGCGGAAAAATATTGAAACGGACAGCGCGCATACCGTTCGAGCGGCGTCGGAGCCAGACCTCGTTCAAGAACTCGCGACCAATGAGACTCGACCGTTCCGGTCATCCCATCGAAAAGATTCAGCGTCATGCCGTCTTCCTCGATGCGTTCCAGAGCCGAGACTGCATAGCGCCACGCCTCCGCATCGCGACCGAGCGCCTGCACAAGGTCGGTCGGATCTTGCCCATTGAGGGCCAACCACCGGATCAGTTCAGCCGGCGGCAGAAACGGTGTGATCGTCGGCCGCTGCAGCACTCGATCGGTCAGACGGCGCGGCACCACATCGATCGGTTGTTCATCACGGCCGAATCGACAGCGAGCTTCTCCGAGATAGGGAGAGACGGCCAGCATGCGGCCCGATTCATCGGCCCGTTGATAGGACAGGTACAGCCGCTGTGAGGCGGCCTGACAGCATAGATGGAAGAGCAACGTCTCTTCCCCATAGGCGTTCAGCTTCTCGTCGATCTTAAATCCGAACGTCGTATCGAGCACATGCCGATGGCAATCCCGCAGAAACGCATCCTCTCGAATATGGCGGGGAAATACTTTTTCGTTCAGACCGAGCACGAACAGGGATTTGAACGGCACCCCGCGAATCGCCATAACGTCGCACACCATCACCCCTTGCGACGAGCCATTGGAGAACGGCTTCGTCGTCCGCTCGAAGGCATGGGTCAGCAATTCGACGAATTCGGCCCAGGTCATTTCCTCGTTGAGCGGTTCCAATTCCGTGAGTGTCATCCATATGCGATCGATCGTCTCCCATGTCATCGCTTGGCGACCAAGCTGAACATCTTTCTCAGCAACCGCTGCCGCATCGAGCCGACGCAGACGCCGGTCAACGAGGGTTCGACAAGCCGTAACCATCTGCCCGATCGTCCCTCGCGATGGAAGGGTCGAACAGTCTTCCGTGAGCTGCGAGACCACCTGCCAGAGCAGGCTGATCACCTCCGGCGCAATGGCCAGAGCATCGGCGAAACTCTCCTCACCGTCGAGCATCACCGATGCTTGGCTGGCCCGCTCCAGGCGTTTCCACTCCGCGGCTCCGTGAGTGATGTGTAACGCTTGAACGAGCAGTTTCCACTGTTCGGGCCGGTATGACTTCGACAAGTCGTCATACAAATCGGTGACGTAGAGCGGAGACGTCACGACATCGAGGACCGATGCACGATAGAAATCGTTCAACGGCAAGGACACCAGCTGCAAGAGGAGTTTGCAGATCGGTTCCTGAATCAACGGTTGCGATGCGGTCGTACAAAACGGGATTCGATGGCGATCGAAGATCGACTGGAGATACGGGCTGTAGGCATCGAGGGTCCGGCAGGTGACGCCGATCTGGTCGAATCGATAGCCGTTCGTTTCGACGAGATCGAGGATTGTGCGGCAAGCAGTCGCTAATTCTTCTTCTGCCCCGATCATACTCCGTACGGTGAGTTGGACGGAATGGAAGGCCTCGGTGGATGATTTCTGTTCCAATCGAATCATCGCTTCGTCTGATGTCACCAGAGGCTGGATATAGCGATCGAAAAAACGCCGGGCGAATCCACAGGCCGGATCATTGTCCAGCGGAAAGAACAGCGTCGTCTCCTTCACTCGGCTGACGGCTTCAAAGAGAGACAGCTGCACTTGTGTCAAGTCATAGAATCCGTAATACAACACTTCGCGCAACGACTGAAGAAATGAGGCGGTCGGCACAAAGGGGATGAGTGCTTCAGCCAGATCATCCGGCGTTCCGACCCCGAGTGTGTTGCCCGCTTCCTTCACCGCTGCATAGAGTGAAATGAGCGCGCCGAGCCACTCCTTATTGTCCTCTTCGAAATAGCCTTCACGGAGGCCTTGCAGCGCCTGCCCCGGATCGACATCGGCATCCTTCAAGTCGCGAATCGTCGCCCAGAGCGCGCCCCACGTCCCAAAAGATTGTCCGATTCGTTGAAATGGAGTCTGGCTGGAGAGCGTGCCGCGAACAATGTGGCGGACCAATTGTTCGAAGAACAGCTCATCAACAACCCGCGGCAACGGGTGAGCCGCAGTTTCTCCGGCCAGCCGCAGGGCCAATTGATGGAACGTCAGTATGTGTAGGTTCAGAAACGACAGTCGGTGTTCGACGGAGAGCAGGGTCCGAAGACGATCGGCGAGTGCCTTGGATGGAACGAGGATCGCGATTGTCGCGAGCGGATCAGTCGCTTTGACATCCGTGAGATGGTCGACGAGAGCAGATTCAAGATCCGGATGAAATCGACCGGTGACGACCCGCAACATAGCGGGTCATTGTACGCTACCCGGTCTCCGGCCCCAAGAGCTCGCCGTTGCAGTCGACACAGGCCCAATCTCCGTCGATGAAGGACATGGGGTCACCGCAGATCGGACAGTCGGGAGGAGGACCCTTATCGAGTTTTGGGAGGACCGGCAATTCGATATCGTCTTCGTCCATGGCTTCCCTATCCTTCTCGTTGTTTCATTTTCAATTGAAGCGCCTTTTCCGCACTCTCTCGGCTCGGCACTCCCACAAAGGTCAACCGCCCGTCGATAATCGTTGCAGGGACGGCTCTAACTGAATGCCGGTCGGCAAGTTCCTGTCCGTCTTTCGTGGTAATGTCCACCTCACGATAGGAGAAGCTGTATTTGACCCGCAACTGCTTCCACAGGCTCTTCGCCGACGGGCAGGCACCACAACTGGGCGACACGAGCAGCGTGATGTTTGGCATAATCAGATAGAAAACAGGTTAACGCTCAGGTCAAGGGCCGATGCTCAACCTCGACCTAAACCTCAGCCTTCGTAATCGGATCTTAGCACCGGCTGAAAAGTCGGTGCAAGGAGCGCTCACTCTAAGGTACTGGAAAGATTACCGGCCGGCCATCCAGCCGATTGATTGTCCGTGCCGTTGATAATGGGCGGAGATCCGGCTGGATTCCCGGCCGGATTTCCCGGTGGAGCCACAATGTTACCGACGGTATTGGGGTAGTGATGGTAGGGCGGCTCAGTTCTCACCACGGTGCTCCCCGGCTCTCCCGTGTGTTGAGCCAAAGAGTTTTGAGTCTCCTTCGGCACACAACCCAAACTTGCCATGAGCAGCACGCCGACAAGAACGGCTACTGACCTTTGACCTGTAGAGCCCATAGCCCCTCGCTCGATCGGAGTTTCCCGACCAGGTCGAGCCCTGGCTTTAATGTCTTTTCACCGGGTTTCCATCCCGCCGGGCAAACTTCCACACCGCCGTTCTCACGAACGAAAAGGGCGGCTTGTAGCTTGCGGAGCAGTTCCTCCATATTGCGTCCAATTGAATTATTGTGCACCTCATATACGCACAGTTTGCCGTCGGGATCGAAGATGAAGCTGCCTCGCAGTGCCACTCCGTCCTGCGGCAAATAGACGCCAAGCCGCTGAGCCAAACGTCCACCCGCATCAGCCAACAGCGGAAACGGTAAGCTTTTCACTGCAGGGGAGGTGTCGCGCCAGGTTTTATGGACATACACGGAATCCGTGCTGACACCCAAGACCTCTGCATTCAGCTTTTGGAATTCCGGGTAGAGCATCCCCAGATCCTCTAATTCCGTCGGACAGATAAACGTAAAATCCCCGGGATAGAACACCAGGGCCAGCCAACGTCCTTGGTAGTTCCGCAACGTAACGGGCTCGATTTCATTTTGATGGTACGTTTGATACGTCCCGTCAGGAATCATTTGTCCGATCATCGGCATGCAAGATTCTCCTCTAGCTCCAGTTTTTTACACGACTGGTGTTTCGGTCGACATTGTTCCCGAGCAAATCGGCCGCACGCCTCAGCGCCTCTTCTTCAGCCTCATCGCGCGAGGCATATGAGGCGGTACTAAACGATCGTTCAACAGCATGTTCGTCAACCCCGCACCGCACAGTCCCTTGGATAATCCACTTTCCATAGTCCTTTTGCCGAAAGGCGAGCTGCACCCGGCACCCAGCTATCACCATGTCTTTGATATCTTTTATGGCGTCAGGAATGATGGGCATAAGTGTCTACCGCGTATCATTAGGGATCGGTGCCGTCTGCTCAGGTGGAAGCTGAGGATGTCGCTCCTCTTCAGTCCTGGCTTCGGGATCGATGGCCATCTTGGGGTCGATCACGGGAGGAGTGACGACAGAGTCCGGATGAGGAACGGTCTCGGGCTCTTTCACCATACCAGGATCACGAGTGCTCGGAGGAGTATCCGGTTTGGATTTTTCGATCGGCGGATCACTTGGGATCGATGGCGGCGATTGGGGCGGTGGAGTAATATCGGCCGCCAGCACAGGTGCACCATACACCATGAATAAGAGTATAATGAACGGCCATCGCTTCATAGGGTGACTCTATCGGATGACATGCACCTCTGCCTACTCGGGGATTCCCCGGCTGTATATGAGTAGATCCATCCTCATGTCATGGTCGGTCATGTGTCTTCTGCTGACCTGCCTAACAGTCGAACCAGCAGCAGCCGAGAGTGAACACACGCCCGCTCAATTACGCGTCTTGACCTACAACCTGCTGCACGATGGGCCATGGTCCGGATTTTTCGAAAGTGGAACCCATCTCGAAGAACGGCTCGACATGACCATTCAAGAATTGCGACGGTTGAAACCGGACGTGATCGCCCTTCAAGAAGCGTCAGACAGCCGAAAGCACGGCAACGTGCCGCAACGGATCGCCGAAGCGCTTGGGTACCAGATGGTGTTCGAACCCGCAACCCAACACATCTCCGGCATCGGTTTCTTGGATCGATTGATCACCGCAACCATCGGCTTCAAAGAGGGTCCGGCCATTTTGAGCCGCTATCCGATCGTTGCGTCGGAAATCTATGATCTGCCGCGCTGTCAACGTAGGCTCGATCCTCGCATTCTCTTGCGTGCCGAGATCAATGTGCCTGACGGACCGATCCAAGTCTTTTCCGCTCATACTTCAAAGGGAGATGAATGCCAACTCCAACGAGTCGGAGAGCTATTCCGTGAACATCGAGGAACGGGAAGAGCTATCTTGATGGGTGACTTGAATACCGGAGAGCAATCTCCGGTCCTCACCGGATGGCAAAAGGAGCCGGGATTCATCGATGTCTTCCGGGTCGCGAACCCGGGCGTATCGGGCGGAACTGTCTGGCAAAACATCTACGTCGAATGGCCCACCACCGATCGTCGCGTTGATTTTATTTTCTTGTTCGATGGAAGTAGCGAGAGGGGTCCAGTCGTCCATTCAAGCCGACTCGCATTCGACCAGCCCGGTCGCCTCCCGAACGGTGACGCCCTCTGGCCCTCCGACCATCGCGGCGTATTGGCCGATATTGAGTTGGCATCTCCCGATAGACAACGGATCAGTCGTCTATCCAATGCGAGCACTCGTTAAAATGGCGGCGTTCCCCTGTTGTGAGTCGATAATCCGTAAGATATGACGTTTGAGTCCTGGAAATTCCTGATAAAACGGCTAGTTCTCCGCTGGACGCTGTCCCAAATTGTGGTCAATAGCTATCTATGAGATCCTGATTGACTACCCGCTCATATTTGGTGAACTCAGATGAACTACCCATGTCAGATATCACATCGGTAAGCCGCAACTTGGCGGATTTCAGAGCTTGAATAAAAGAGTGTCCAACGTATTCACCGGCAAATGGGTGGCGGTGAGGGTTCACAAGATGTTCATTAATTAAGTCCGCTCTAAGCACCTCCTGATTGAGATAACTCACGATTCCTTTGTGAAGGAGATCCACATAGTTGCTGCCGCCGTGCTCAGGCCCAAAATACCTGCCGTGTGCGAGTCTGTGGCGCAGAGCATTGTGACTGTTCCCTTCTTCTCCCCAAAACTCCTTCTTCAGCTCCGGCCCAAGAATTTGAACCAGTTTGTCCCAGTTCCTTATCAGGTGTACCTTTGCCTCTAGACGTCTGCTTGTTAACCAGCGCCTCGACGGCGACTAGCATTAGAACCAATTTGGATGTGTATCCAGTTGCATTAGTGGCGTCGTTCCAATACCAAAACAATTCATCTGGTATCTGAGAAGACTTTAAGAAGAATTGGAGTGCTTCCAGTTCTTCCTCCGCGAAAGTCAACCCAACGCCCTTGTGCTCTTGAACACATACTAGAAAAGCCGTGTCGCAACCTTCTCGAATAATCAGCAACGGCTGATGGATGGAATCTATGTAGCATTGACTTACTAAAGATATTCTTGGAACGATAACCGTGAGTTTGTCCCAAAACAGCCGCCAAGCTTCCCAACGGTTCTTCGCTTCAGTTTCCCACGCTGCCAGCCAGTATGGATGGGTTCTACACCCATCGCCATCATTGACTCGCCATGGCGAAAGGGATACGCCGTCAACAATACATCCAGGTTGACCTCGTGTTATGAGATCGTTATGAGCGAGTGTGTGAATCCTCTGCTCTAATCTATAGCGCATGGGCTAAGATCCTCAGGATTTTAGGGTGAGTGTCAAAGCCTTTTTTCTGATGTCTATTTCTTCTTCCCAGGCTTCCACAGTGCAAGAGGGTTTTGGTTTGCACACAAACCACGTTTCTGAATCTGTGCAATAGAGTCTGGCGCAGGCATAGACTTATTGTATAGAAGTCGCCTCTTGCCCTTATACATTAATCACCGTTTTCCGTCATACCCCCGTTCTTTCCAGCGCTGCAGGAGTTGGACTCGCTTCCGGAGCTGCTCGACTGTCGCCTGATCGACGCGGCTCCCCGTGCGGGCGATCAATTCCGCGTTGAGTCGGCGATGATCGATCCCGCTGGCTCTAGAAACGGCACTGACAAGCAGCCTATGAAGGTCCCGCAGGTCTTGCTTCTGTTCATGAAGTGAGACGGCCGGTTCGGTAACAGGAACCGCGTCGCCCTCCCCTCGCGCCTCCTCTTCGCCAATGAGGCTATCCATCCTCGCCACAGCCATCAATGGCATGTATTCGTTGGTGGAGACCGTGACACGGCCGAAGAGGTCTCGTTGCCCGGCGGGCATGATATCTTCCAACACATGATCGCGCTCCGCCTTGATCTGCTTGGCATAGTGCACCAGGATCGGATCTTTGGGCAGATAGAGCCATGCCCGTTGGGGTTTGGGCAGGCCCTCTTGCATCCGAACAAACCGGCCGACCACCTGCCGGAAATACATTTCTGTGATGACGTTCGTGCCGTAGACACCCACGCGAAGCCGAGGGATATCCACGCCTTCACTGACCATGTTGACTGCCACCAGCCACTGCTGCTTTTTGTGACCGGCAAACTCCTCGATCGTGCGCGACGCGGCGGGATCGTCCGAGACGGCCACTTCCGCTTTGGTGCCGGTCACGCGTGCGACCAGCTCCGCCACCCAGCGGGCATGTTCCTGATCCATGCACACGATCAACCCGCCGGCATCCGGTTGCTCCTGTTTGCGAAGTTGAGTCAGTTGCGCATGGGCATCGGTAATCACTTGCCCAAGCCAGGTGTCTTGCAGAAGCGCTGTCTTCAACCGCTCCCGCTGCCGATTGAACGTCAGCCCGTCTTCAAACGTCGCCTGATGTTCGCGGCCGTCGGATAACCAACTCAGTTCACCTTCATAGCTCGGGAAGACGATCGGCCGGCACACATTGTCGCGAATCGCATCGGTGTAACCATAGGCGAAATCCGCCCGACTTTCTCCCTGTTCATAGCGAATAAACGGGATCGGATTGTTGTCGGAACGAAACGGCGTACCGGAAAGGATCAGCCGAAACACCGCCGGCTCGAATGCCGAGCGCAGCGCCTTCCCCCAGTTCTTGCCGTCGCCCGCATGGTGTAACTCGTCGAAGATGAGCAACGTCTTCTTGCTCTTGCACACCCGCTGGAAGCTCGCCGGAGCCAGACAGACTTGCTGATAGGTGACCACGGCACCATGATAGTCGGAGGCCTCAGCCGCTTGTTCGTTGGTCAGGGTCGGATCAAGCTGCAGACCGATCTTCCCCGCTACATCGGACCATTGTGTGCGGAGGTGATTCGTCGGACAGACGACCAGCACTCTGACCGCCACCTGTTTGGTCATGAACTCGTGCGCAACACGCAACGCAAAACGCGTCTTCCCGGCGGCGGGAGTGGCCATCGCCAGAAAATCTTTGGTTTGGTGAGTACAGACAGCCGACAGAGCACGGCGCTGCCAGTCACGGAGGGAAACTGTCCAGGCAGGCAAGCTCTTCATGGCCGATGCGTCGTTGCCGATTCGCGGGGAGAAAGCTAGTCGAGCCAATCCCGCTCCTGGAGTTTCTTCGGCAGGTATTTCTTGGTGAGATACTGGAAGTCTTTATTCGCCAATGCATCGAGTTCGTACTTCAACCCGCTGGTCAGCATGCGTTTGATCTCCGCCTGCCAGGCGGGCTTCTGAAACCACTGGTAGTTCATCAGCTCCTTCGCGCGGGCGATGTCTTTCTCATTGAGCTTGATGCCGACGTTGCGAGGCAGCTCGTATCGCTCCGGATCGGCACTGGAAAGTCCCATAAACTTCGCCTTGGGAATGGCCATCCGTTGACTCTCAAAGGCCAGATTGATCGAGCCCTGCTTGACAACCGAATAGATGTAGTAGCCCCACGGATCGTTGTCGACAAGTACATAAACCGGCAGTCGATGTTCCTCGTGCAGCCGTCTCGCCAAGCGCCTCACCCCGCGGGGTGGTTGGCCGTTTCCCGTGAGCAGGATGCAGTTATAGCGCCGCCAGAACTTGTCCTCCGACAACCGGTTCCACTGGGTTCCCTTTTCGACAAGCAGCACGAAATCCGCGGTACAGCGCCGGATCTCCAAATACTCCGGTTCCACGATTGAGGGGACCGAATACCCACCCTTCCCAAGCTTCGAACAATCAACGCGATCGCCGTCATCGCCGAACACCACCGGCCCGACGATGCTGCCGCTGTTCTCCGCCCGTACATGCAGCTCTTCACGTAGGGCAGAGAGGGAGACCTCCAGATCTTCAATGACCGGATCGGATTCATCCTGCGTGTCGAACGTGTTCTCATGCGAGTCCTTGATCGTATGTTTCGTCCGGTAATAAATTTCTCGAAGTGAGGTCGTGAGATCGGCTCGCTGCAACTCGGAGAGAGCGTCGGCCACGAGCACCGTCTGCATGAATTTCTTCGCCATGCCGACGTTGAAGAACGACCGCTCCTGTTTCTTGTTCCCCATCTCGATCAGGCCCTTCCGTTCATTGAAGGACACGTTCGACAGGGCGCGGATCGGGATTTGAAATGTCGGGTCTTTGGAGCGTTCGGCTGCCTGGATCACGATATCCGCCAGGCCAATAAGTTTCTTCTCGACCGGCGTGGTTTTTTTAGTCTTGGTCGTCATGATGTCCTATTTCGATTTGCGCCGCGCCCCTGACTTGGTCAACTGGACAGCCTTTCCACCGGCTTTTTTCTTTTTCTCTGACTCACCGGCAAAAAGCGCGATTTGCTCTGATTTCGCAGTTGTCTTCTTCGTCGGCTTTTTCGCTCGACTTTTCTCGGCGGCTTTCTCTTTCGCCTCATCAGCTAATGGTGGGATGTCGAGCAGATCCGGCTTGACTGCCGGCTCAACTCCAGCTTGATCAGCCTCAACCTGCGTCGCCAATGCCGTCTCGCCCTCGACTCCCTCCGCTGTGACGATGATCGAGTGAGGCAGCCCTTCAGGTCCATCTCCGGTCTTGCCCAAGGCTTCGTCGGTTTTCTGGCCGCCGGTCCTGGCGGAGGCGATCTTCTGAAGCTGCTCTTTTAACTTTTCCTTCGGCAGCTTACCCCCCTTGAGCCGGTTGCACGCGTCAACGACTTCTTCTATATACAGTTCGAAGATATTCCGCCGCCGAAATTCGCTCGCCGCCCGCTCTCGACGACGAACGAAGAGGCCCAGCCGCCTGCCGCATTCACGAAGCGCCAGGGTGATTTCCTTTTGAATCTCGTCGTAGTCGGCGATCGCTTCCTTGGATTCACTCGTAAACGGCACCCAGACCGAGGCCATATGGACGAAGATGACCATCGGTCCGCCGGGCAGAGCCCCACGCGACTGGGTCAAGCCGTAATTCTTCCATGTTGTGCTCAAAACCGCCTTGAACGTCGCACAGGCCGATTGCTGATACAGGAGCGGCACTCGATTCGCGTAACGGATCACGCGGGCGAGTTCCGAGTCTTCTTCCTCGTGCTCGCCTTCGGCTTTCGGCATGGCCGGCTGCTGCGGCTTGTCCTGATCCTGCGGTCTATTGCCGTAGGCCAACCCGGCTTCGATGATGAACGGATTGCCGCGATACACGGCCGGTGGCCGGCTGACCGCCGTGTAGAACTCACCTTTGATCTGCTTATAGAGCCCTGAAAGGATCGCCTTCTCGCCGATCGGTGAAATGCAATTGGTCGGCGGCGCCATGATTTTCGTTTCTTGTAATGTCTTATACAGCGTCTCCGCCGCCGGTCCCTTCAACTCCCGAGGCTTTGCATCAGGCGAGACCTTCGCCGCCTTGCAGATTTCATCCGCCATCTGAGGGGACACCCGACAAAAATCACCCGCGAGAAACCCGGAGACCGTATGGCTCTTCGTATCCTGCAACATCTTGAGCAGCATGCCGAATTCGATGCCGTACGGATGGGGCTTAATCTCGCGCGGTTGCGGCGGCAGCTCGTGATAGGTCCGTGGATACTCTTTCGTCTCGCCTTCGGGCGTCTGATAGATCAGTTTGACATGGGGATTGGCGATCGAAGTCTGCTCCAGCCATTCATCGACCGAGGCACGCCCCTTCTGATACTTACCTTCCACTTCGAGCGTGACTTGGGTTCCTCGCGGCTGTTCCCAGTCAATCTGCTTGTTCTCATGGACCAGCGGCTCGTTCTTCTTCGTGTCGATCTGGACTTCGAAGAAATGCGCGGCGGCTTTGGGACCGATGCGCGAAATAATTTTGACCGGTTTCCCGGTCGTCAGCTGCCCATACATACCGGCCGCCGAGATACCGATTCCCTGTTGTCCTCGACTCATCCGCAGGCGATGGAACTTGGACCCATAGAGCAACTTCGCGAAGATCCGGGGAATCTGCTGCCGGACGATACCGGGGCCGTTGTCGGTCACCGTGATACGGAATCGAGTCGCCTGGCTGGGCGCCACCGGCTCACCGTTCGACACCACCTCCAATTTGACGGTTACATCCGGCAGAATCCCGGCCTCTTCACAGGCATCGAGTGCGTTGTCCACCGCTTCCTTCACGCACGTCAGCAGCGCCTTGCGCGGATTGTCGAAGCCGAGCAGGTGCCGGTTCTTCGTGAAAAACTCCGAGACGGAGATTTCCCGTTGACGCGCCCCCATCTCGACCGCAGTGACCCGCTCTGCCGGTTTGGCAATGGCCTTTTGCTTCGCGGCTGGTTCAGGGGTTGCTGGAGGACCGGAAGATTTCGATTCAGAAGCTGATGCGGACGCTTTCTTTTTTGCCATTCACCCTCTCATGAGACGCACGTTGATTGTTGGTACCACAAAACTTTCGCGGATACAATGGACAAGATGGTGAATGACAAGAACGAAAAAGGACCTGTGCAAAAAACGAATTTCTCTAGCGGGTCACTGAAGCATCCCGCAAATAGTGCGTCGGCTCCATGGTCTCGGCCGACCAGACGAGAATTTTTCGGTCGAGAGTGGCGACGATCAAATGTTTACCGTCGCTCGTCCAATGGAGATGATATGGAGTTTTGACATGGAACGCCTTTCGTTTCACTCCTGCCGACAGGTCCCAGAGGGAAATATGTTCTCCGACTCGGGTGGCGGCCCATCGATGAGAGGGATCGACGGCCATCGATGTCCCTAACGCCACGGGCGGCCCATGATCAATCTCTGTATCTCGCTTCGTGAAGGTATCCAAGCTCGCCGATACTTTATTGTTCTTGGTATCCCAGATAGCAAGGGTCAAGGCTTTCGGATCACTGGAACGAGTGGTGGTCCAGACAAAGGAACGTTTCCAGCCAAGACTGGACCAGGCGCCAGGAAGCCCGGCCGGCTTTTCAACTTCGTGCCAGGTTGTGATATCCCACACGACGGAACCGGATTGCGAGACGGTCAAGAGGAACGAACTTCCTTCCAGGAAATTCAAACTGTCGACGACTTCTTCCTGCACAACACCTTTCTTAGCACAGCTTTTCTTGTCGCAGGCTGGAGACCGGCTGATATGCACAAGCTCTTTCACGACCCTTCCTATGACCAGATCCACGACAAACACTTTCGAACGCTCCCCTGCAACGACGAGAAATCGATTGCCGGGAAGAAATTGCAGCGCGTTGATCCGACCTTGCCTGCTTGAATAAGGCGGGAACTCATGCCAAGTCAGGGTTTCCCACAGACGTATGTCCCCCTGCCTGGTGCCCGCCACCAGGATGGTTCCATCGGCGCTGAACGCAAGCGCGTTGGCCGGAGAAGACAGAGCTAATTGACGCAAGAGAGTGCCCTGCCCTGGATCCCATATCTTCAGCAATCCCTCGTCGCCGCTCGTGGCGAGCAGATTCGCACTGGGAGACATCGCCACTGCAAGTACAGCCTGCGCATGGACGAACGCCGGCGCAGCTGGGGTAGAAGGTGTCATCGTAATAAACGTCGGTAGGGTCGTTCGTTTCGCCAATACTTTGGCTTGAGGTTGGTCGGGGTCCAGCACCAATTCCGGGGAACGTGAGTGAACATCCCAGACCGATATCTTCCCATCCACATCCTGGTTGCGGCCTCCCTGCATCCTCACCACGATCTTCGAACCAGACGGAGACCATTTGAGTAACGAAACCCTAGGGTCCATGCCGCGGCAATCCTCTCCGCACAAATCCGACAACATCGCACCGGTTTGTAAGTCCCAGATCTGTAACGTGTGGAGATGCTCCGGTTGCCCCACCAAGTAATCTGCATCGGCAGTAATGTCGACGGCACGAAGCTGTGTCGGTGAGCGCATCCCGCGCCCTGGAGCCGCATAGGTGAACTCGGTCAAGGTTACGAGCCCGCCCGTATCGGTATTGAAAAGCGCATAGCTCCATTCCCCGTTGGCTGCCACCAACCGATGCCCGTCCCGCGAGAAGATCGCAGGCGTGAGAGGGCCCTGTGCCCCTTCAGTACTTGCCAACGTGGCGCGCGCGGCGATGGACGCCTCCACTGGATCGATCAGGAGAATCGTCTTGCCCACACTCGCCGCCAAGCGAGAACCGTCCGGTGCAAAAAGCAGATCACGAGGCTTGGCTCCATCAATGACGAGATCGCGGATGCTTGTGCGGGTTAGGTCGTGCAGATGAATGGTATGGCCTTGCGCAATCGCCAACAGCTTCGTATCGGGCGAGGCGGCCACCGAAGGAACATCTTTCTTCACCTCCAGCGCGATATGTCTGAGAGGCACCAACTTCTTTCCCAGCTGCCAGACCGACACGGCCTCATTGCCATGACGGAGGATCATCCGATCCGTCTCGTTCGAATAGGCCAGCAGACTATAGGGCTGCGGCGATTCAGGTGGAATGGCAGCCACGGAGAGGCGGTTCTTCCAATCGTAAACGGTGACGCTCTCCTCCACACACAGCACCCATCCCTCCTGTTTTAGCAACGCGATCTGCTGGCAGTGAAGGGGAATCTTCGCCACGAGTGTTTTCGTTTCGAGATCCCAGACAACCAGCTCATCCATCTGGATTAAGAAGAGCCGCCCATCCTCGGAGAATGCAGTAGGAGTGCTGGAAAGGTAACCGGCCGCACTCTGAATCGACGAAGCGGTAAGGAGAAGGATGGCCACCAGCAGGGCCTTCAACATCTTCTCATACGGCATCCAACGATTCATATTCTTGGCTTCATGGAGCCGGTTGACGGCGCGAACGAGATACACCGGTGACCCGCTCTTTGGTCCTACGTGACAAGGGTGATATAGAAACATCTTCCAACTGTGGCGCCGCTTCTGAGCGACCGCGGGTCGCCGGTAAGACATCGACGAAATGATCGAGACCTTGCTCATCCTTCCACCGCTGGACGGGAGCCTTGGCATTCATCTGGGTACCGTCGAAGATTTGCCACGAACTCGTCCGCGTGGCCTGGCTCGGACTTAAACCTTCCATCGCCCGTTCAATAAGGCCTTCTTCGCTTGGTGGAGAAGGGACCATTGGAACCGGTACGGGATGAATCTCAGCTTGGGGTTGTCCAGGCAAGATCGGCCGAACTGTAGTCTTCTTCGGCGATGCGGATCGAGGAGCCGGCGATAGAGTGGCCCGCGACTTCATTTGTTCCGCGGGAGGCGGGGTATCGGTGATATGGAAGTTGCCTTGGTCATCGGTCCATTTATAGAGTTCTCCGGACCCGATAGCCGGCCAAAACACAAGAGCACTGACAAGACAAAGCGTGGAAGCATTCATATTATGGGATACCTTCAGTGTGCGAATGATGCTGTAATTGCCCAAAGTATAGCAGGAGGTCCTACTCGTACCCTGATACGAGAGGCACGACCGGCCCCTGTGGAGCCGGAGAAGACATCGAGAGTTGAAGTGGAATTGGGTCTGACGATTGGGTGGGAGGAGCACGCACCTAACCGAGGACGATTAGGTACGGCGGAGATCTTGGGAGGACTTTAGGCTTCCCAGTACAAGCTGGGCCTGCACACCATCCTCACGCTCGACCCCCTCTTTAACCATATTCCCTCGGGGCGTTAACTCCTCCCACCTGTGTACGATAGGCCTCAACGATGAATCAGTCAAGAAAACTAATGTGTCTTTCCTCATCCTTGTGAAGAAAATCCGACGTACATCCTCTTGACG
>JBBIKN010000043.1:0-24332 GCA_037445435.1 Nitrospira sp.
CCAGATCGATGCTGGGCAGGTCGTCTATGTGCACAATGGTTCGTTTACTGCTAGCGACAGCTTTACCTTTACCGTCAGCGACGGAGCAGGGGGCAACATTGGCGCGACCACATTTGGCATCACGGTGACGCCCGTCAATAGCATTCCAACTCTCGCCGTCAATGTCGGCTCAACGGTCGTCCAAGGATTGACGGATGTCATTACAGCGGGCGAATTGCAAGTGATTGATCTGGATAACACACCGGCCCAATTGACTTACACGGTCGCGACCGCTCCTCTCAATGGTCGGCTCGAACTCACGACTGCTCCCGGGGTGGCGATCACGAGTTTCACGCAAGCTGATATTGATGCCGGTCGCGTGGTGTTTGTCCATAGTGGTGCCGCTGTCACGGGTGACAGTTTCACGTTTACGGTCAGTGATGGTGCCGGAGGCACAATTGGGGCGACCACATTCACGTTTACGGTTGCACCGTTTATTCCTCCACCGGGTGGAGGTGGTGGGAGCGGTGGAAGTGGTGGTGGGACAGGTGGTTCTGGAGGCACAGGTTCCGGATCAGGTTCAGGGTCTGGTGCGGGTTCTGGGGCCGGAAGCAGCAGTGGTGTGGTCCCGCTTCCGATACAACCACCCTCGGTGCTGATTACGTCTGCGGTGCCGGTCAAAGATGTATCCGTGGAAAAGGATCCGCTACCGAGAGCCGTGCTCGCGAATCGAACGTTTGCTAGGATCGAGCAGCCCACAGTCGGGATTCAGGAGCTGCCAGCGCGACTAATCGAACCCCTTTCGCTCCCGGTGAAGAAGGCCTTGGCCGTCGGTCACAAGCTCGTCGAGCGGTTGACCAGGCTGGCCGACGACCTCGAGCGTGGAGTGCAAGAGCGCGAGTATCAATCTCACCTTGTTGGGCGAGTGGCCTCATTCTCCGGGATGGCCTTATCTGCTGGGTTCGTGGCCTGGATTCTGCGCGGTGGATCCCTGGTGGCGAGTTTCCTGGTCTCGATGCCGGCTTGGAGACATTTTGATCCGTTACCGGTACTGGGTGGCGAACTCCTCACCCGCCGGAAGCACGACCGCAAGGTACGTGAGGAAGATCAACAGGAGGAGAGTCGGCAATTCCGTGGTCTAGATCAAGTCTTGAAATCTTCGAGCCAGCACGACCGCAAGAAACGACACGCATGAACGGAACTCAGTCATGAAAGTGACGCCCGTGGTTTGGATTAGTTTTGGTTTGGCGAGTCTGACACTCAGTGTCATGCTGGCCGGCGATTCGCTTGTCGATCTCGTGCCCAACCGTGATCGCCAGGCGTTTGAGTATCGTCGCGACTTGGCCGAATCACTGGCGGTTCAATACTCGGCCTTGGCTGAGCGGGATCAGATTGAGACGATCAAGTTTGCGATGGAGACACTGGCGGAGCGGAATCAGAATATCCTGTCGCTGGCTCTTTTACAGACGAGCGGAGAGATGGTTGCACAGGTCGGTGACCATGCCCACGCATGGGTACAACCGCCCGGTGACGAATCGACGCTCCAGTTTCTCCAAGTCCCGATCTTTTCGGGCGATCAGCCATGGGGTGTGCTTCAAGTGGCATTTCGCCAAACGGACGTGTCCGCCCTCGGCCGTTTTCTTACGGACCCGTGGGTGCGATTCCTGGCGTTCGTCAGTGTGACCGGATTTATCGGCTACCTATTTTTCATGAAACGTACCCTCCGCCAGCTGGATCCCTCCGGCATTATTCCGACTCGGGTGAAGGCTGCGCTTGATGCGCTGACCCAGGGCGTCGTGATGATCGACACCCGAGACGTGATCGTTCTCGCTAATGATTCATTCAGTCGTGCGGTGAACCAGCCCGTGACATCGTTGATCGGATCCGACCTCGGAAACCTTGCGTGGAAGTCGGTTGCTCCATCAGCTTCGGTGTCCGCGCATCCTTGGACCAGGGCGATCATGGACAAGCAGCCTCAAGATAATACCCCCTTACTCTTGAATCTTCCCGAGGGCGAGCCGCGGAAATTTATCGTCAATACCGTCCCGATCATGGATGATGGTTCGACGGTCAGAGGGGCGTTGGTTTCGTTTCACGATGTCACCGAGCTTGATCGAACCAATACGCAGCTCAAGGAAGCGAACAGTGAATTGGAAGCGTCACGCGTTCAAATCTTGCAGAAAAACCAAGAGCTCGAGGTGACGAATGCGAATCTGCACATCGAGATGGATCAACGGAAAAAAGCAGAAGTGGAAAAGGAAAAGCTGTATCAGCAACTCATGAACGCGTCGCGCCAAGCCGGTATGGCGGATGTCGCGTCGAGTGTGCTGCACAACGTCGGTAACGTTCTCAATAGCATCAATGTCTCGACCGATACGCTACTGAAAACTCTGAAGAAGCCGATGGTGGGGGACGTGTGCCGGATTGCCTCGCTGTTCCATGAACATCAAGGCAACTTACAAGAGTTCTTAACGGTGGATCCGAAGGGTAGGCAGATCCCATCGTACCTTGGTTTGGTGGCCGAATCGCTGAACGGAAGCCATCAAACGATCCAAAGCGAACTCGATTCCCTCGTGAAGAAGGTCGATCACATCAAACAAGTGATCATGTCGCAACAGGATATCGCGCGCGGGGCGAATGTCCGCGAGCCAGCCTCGGCCGAAGATTTGATGGAACAGGCTGTGATGATGGCGATACCCGAACCGGAAAAATACCGAATCCAAGTCGCACGGGAGTATAGCCCTGCCCCCACGACGATGACGGATCGCCACCAAGTTCTGCAGATACTGGTTAATTTGATTACAAACGCCAAGAACGCCATGGTCGAGCACTCGAGTCCCACGCGTCGCCTCACGCTGCGCATCAGCGTGCCGTCCGGTCGAACGTTCGTGCGATTTGAGGTGGTCGATACCGGTGTCGGGATCAAACCCGAACATCTTCCGAGACTGTTCGCACAAGGCTTTACGACGAGAAAAGCCGGCCATGGACTTGGGTTGCATAGTGCCGCTCTTGCCGCCAAGAATCTTGGTGGGACACTGCAAGCGCAAAGCACGGGAGAAGGGAACGGCGCCACCTTCACACTGGACATCCCATTAGTTTTCGTGGAGGCCGCCGCATGACGATCGAGCAACTGATGAACAATCGGCGAATTCTCGTGATCGATGACAACGTTAATATCCATGAGGACTTCCGTAAAGTCCTGATGCCGCCGGCCGATCCCGACTCATTGACTCAAGCTCGGGTCGCCTTGTTCGGGGAGGTCCCGACTCTTCCGCCACAGGTGCACTATGAGCTGGATTTCGCAACTCAGGGGCGAGAGGGATTCGGTCTTGCTCAGAATGCGTATCAGAAGGGAAATCCCTATGCGTTGGCTTTCGTCGACATGCGCATGCCGCCGGGATGGGATGGTCTGGAGACGATCGAACATCTTTGGTATGTCGACCCCGAAGTCCAAATCGTCGTTTGTACGGCTTATTCGGATCATCCATGGGAAGATGTGAGTCGCCGCATCGGAGAAACCGACAAATTGCTCATTCTGATGAAGCCTTTCAACAGTATTGAGCTGGTCCAACTGGCCAACGCGCTGACGAAGAAATGGAATCTGGCCCGCTCTGTGAGGTTGCAGATTGATAGCCTCTCGTTCAGCGTGAGTCAGCGAACAGCAGAACTGCGGGAAGCCAATGAACGTTTGCAGGGACATATCGCCGGCAGGGTGGAGACCACCGCCACCGATCTGTCTCGGGACGATGCGGTGGCGATATTCCGTCAGAAAGAAGAGTTTCTCGCAATCATGAGTCACGAAATCCTAACGCCGATGAACGAACTCACGAGCAAGATCAAGCTCTTGCTCGATAGTCCTTTGAATCCCGTGCAACGCGAACATGCGACGATCCTTGAGCGATGCGCGCAGGATCTTCTCTTGCTGATCAACGACATGCATCAATATCTGGCGGGTCCGAAACAGGAAACTCGGACCGGGGATCGTCAATGACGATGCGCATTCTTTCGATTTCCTGAAGAGCATGAATGGTCATGGGTGTGAGCAATAAAAACCTTCGAATCTTGGTCGTCGACGACAATCAAGCCATCCACGAAGACTTTCGCAGAATCTTGGAGGCGCGACCCGAGGATGAGCGTCTCGATCAAGCACGGGCGAAGTTGTTCGGAGAGACGCCGCTCGTGCGGGCGCTGGACCGGTTCGAGGTTGACTATGCGGATCAAGGAGACGCGGCTTTGGCCATGGTTCAGCTAGCGCGCCGGGAAGAGCGTCCGTATGCCGTGGCGTTTGTCGATATGAGGATGCCGCCGGGGTGGGACGGCTTGGAAACCATCGAACGACTCTGGGAGGCGGACGGGCGGCTTCAAGTGGTCATCTGTACGGCCTACTCAGACCATTCATGGGCGGAGATTGCCGCTCGGCTAGAAATGGGCGACCGGTTGCTTGTCCTTCGGAAACCGTTCGATTCCATTGAGGTCCAACAGATTGCCGCGTCCCTGACGCGGAAATGGGAATTGGGACGCGACATTCGTCTGCAGATCGAAGATCTTGTCGCGCAGGTCAATGCCCGCAATCGAGAACTCCAGGCCGCGAACCAACTCCTTGAACATCAGGTGGCGGTGCGGACCGCCGAGCTTCAGCAGCGTCATGACGAGTTACAGCGGACGGTCGAGGCACTGAAAGAAGCCAAGGCGGCAGCGGACCATGCGAATCAGGCCAAATCGCAGTTCTTAGCCCGAATGAGCCACGAGATTCGGACGCCCATGAACGCCATGTTCGGCATGAACGAGCTGCTGCTCTCCACCTCCCTGAACGACCAGCAACGACACTTTGTCCAAACCATCGATAAAAATCGTGAGCAACTGCTTCAGATCATCAATGACATTCTCGACTTGTCTAAGATCGAGGCCGGTAAGATGGATCTCCACATCGCCGGATTCGACTTGATGACAACTGTGCGGGATGTGGTGGATCTATTCCGTGAATCCTCGCGGCGGAAGGGGCTCAGTTTGGAATGTCAGATCGACCCCGAGTTGCCTGCCGTGTGGCGAGGGGATGTGGTCCGCTTCCGGCAGATTCTGACCAATTTAGTGGGGAATGCCGTGAAGTTCACGGAGCGCGGCGGCATCTTGATTCATGTGGAGCGGATTGAGGATAGCCACGACAACGCGTTGTTCAAAGTCACGGTGTGTGACACCGGGGTCGGCATCCCTCTGGATGCGCAGCAGAAGATCTTCGATCCCTTTGCGCAGGCGGATGGATCGATGACCAGGCAATTCGGAGGGACCGGGTTAGGGCTCGCGATCGTCAAACGGCTGGTTTCTCTGATGGGAGGAGACATCGGTCTCAGCAGTATTCCAGGAAAAGGGTCCACATTTTGGTTTACGGCGCGCCTTGATAAACAGGCGCTAAGCGAACGAATCGGAGGAGAGAACAAGCAGCCGGTTCAGTGTACGAAGCCTGATCCATGCACGCATCGGAGTCCGAGCGTCCATGCCACCAAGCCACGATCGCGTGCGCGCATCCTCTTGGCAGAGGACAATGCGACCAATCAGGAGGTCTTCCTAGGCATGTTGGAACTGTGCGGTGAATCAGCCGACGTGGTCAGCACGGGTAGAGAAGCGATCGCAGCGCTGGAGCGGACCCAGTACGACTTGGTCCTGATGGATTGCGAGATGCCGGAAATGGATGGGTTGACCGCAACCACAGAAATCCGCCGACGAGGACTGGCGAGAGCAGATGGCAAACCCGTCCCGATCATCGCGCTGTCAGGGTACGCAGTCAGTAGTTATCAGGCTGCCTGCCTGGCTAGTGGCATGAACGGGTTCCTCCCGAAACCGACGGGATTAAAAGAGATTCGAAGCGCACTGAGCCAATGGCTGCCCGCGATCGAGTCACGCGCCGCGTAGCACGCATGACAGCTGGTGCAATCAGGTAGGGGTAGGTATGAGTTCTGAAATCACCAACAGTCGTCAAAACCGTCGCGTCTTGGTCATCGACGACAATCTCTCCATCCACGACGACTTTCGCAAGATCCTTCAACCGCAAACTGAGACACCGGCTTTGGATGAAGCACGTGCGTCATTATTCGGGGGCGAACCTCTCCTGAAAGCTCTTGTGCGATTTGAGTTGGATTATGCAGATCAGGGGCAAGCCGCATTGGCACTCGTACACATGGCGCATCAGGAGGGACGGCCGTATGCGGTGGCGTTTGTGGACATGCGCATGCCGCCGGGCTGGGATGGGTTGGAGACGATCGAGCACCTGTGGGCCGCCGACCCAGAGATTCAGACCGTTATCTGCACGGCGTACACGGACCATTCGTGGGACGACATCATTCGTCGACTAGGCTATGACGATCGTCTCCTGATTCTGCAAAAGCCGTTTTCCAGCGTGGAAGTCTCGCAATTGGCCACCTCTTTGACCTCTAAGTGGAGCGTGGCGCGTCAGGCGCGCCAACGGTTGGAAGCTGCTGAGGCGGCCACCGTCGCGAAATCGCAATTTCTGGCCAACGTCAGCCATGAAATTCGCACGCCCATGAACGGTATTCTAGGGATGAGCGAACTCTTGCTGAGGACGCCTCTGAACGACAAGCAGCGCCGGTACGTCGAGATTCTCCACAAATCCGGAACGGCCATGTTGCAGGTCATCAATGAGATCCTCGATATTTCGAGGATTGAAGCGGGCAAACTGAAGCTCGAAAGTATCGCGTTCGAGATGCGTGAGCTCGTCAAGGATGTCGTGGAACTATTTTCCGGTCCCATTGAGAGCAAGGGGCTGAGGCTGACGACCGTGCTTGCTGACGACCTCCTCGCGGAATACGAAGGTGACCCGATGCGCATTCGACAGATCTTGACCAATCTTCTCGGCAATGCCGTTAAATTTACGATTCGGGGAGAAATCGTGCTTCACGTGACGGTCGCAGAGGATACGGTTGGAACGACAACGCTATGTCTGAAAGTGCAGGACACAGGCATCGGCATCGAGCCGTCTGTCCAAGCCAAGCTCTTTACGCCGTTTACACAGGCCGACGGCTCCACGACGCGGAAGTATGGCGGGACCGGACTTGGGTTGGCCATTGTCAAGCAACTGGCGAACATGATGGGCGGGACGGTGGGTGTCGACAGTGTTCCCGGGCCAGGATCGACGTTTTGGTGCACGGTTCAACTCAAAAAGCCGGTCACCAAAACGGTGTTAGCAAAGGCCGTCTAGTGCCTAGTCTCGTAGGACAAGGGGAGCTCTGCGCTGACTAATGCCGACGGAGGATCCCAATCGACGAGTTCTCGTTGTAGACGACAATTCGTCGATCCATAACGATTTTCGGAGAATTCTTCAACTCGAGACAGAATCAGAGGCGCTGGAGCAGGCGCGTATGGCTTTATTCGGGGAGTCCAGCCCGATCCAGTCTCGCGAACCGTTCGTGGTCGATTGTACGGATCAAGGGCAGGAGGCGCTTGCCTTGGTAGAGGCAGCGAGCAAAAAGGGGCGACCTTATGCCCTCGCGTTTGTCGATATGCGGATGCCGCCTGGGTGGGACGGCTTGGAAACCATCGAACATCTCTGGCAAGCCGATGCCAGACTGCAGATCGTCATTTGCACGGCGTATTCCGATCAACCTTGGGATGAAATCAGAGCCCGGATTGGCCGAACCGACAAGTTATTAATTCTGCAGAAGCCCTTTAACGGTATTGAAGCCTTGCAGCTTGCCACCGCGCTCTGCCGAAAATGGGACCTGGCGAATAAGGCCGTTGGACAGCTGCATGAGTTGAGTCGCCTGGTCGATGAACGCACAATGGAGCTTCAGCGTGCGAACCAGCAATTGACTGAAATCAACGGCGCACTGATGCGGACCGTGGCGAATCTTGAGGTGGCACAGGCAGAAATCTTGCGGCAAAACGGCGAGCTGGAGCGGCTTGCCTCTCGCGATCCGCTGACGGGGTGTCTGAACCGTCGTGCATTCTACGCGTTGTTTGAGAAAGCATTCGACGAGAGCCGGGAACAGGCGAAGGAACTCTGTTGTTTGATGGTCGACATCGACAACTTCAAGCGCGTGAATGACCAATTTGGACATGCTGTCGGAGACCAAGCTATCCAGGCGGTCGCCAATTGTCTCTCCGCAGGGTTGCGATTGGCGGACACGGTCGGGCGCTATGGAGGAGAAGAGTTCTGTCTGATGTTCCCACGCACGACGTGGGCCGAAGCGACGGACCTGGCCGAGCGTTTGCGGATCCGTGTCGGGATAGAGGCTGGCAGCCGAATGCGAATGGCAGTTGGCCTGGCGCTGACAGTGAGCATTGGGGTGTCGTCAAGCGCTTTTGGAGCACGGACCCCTTTGGAACTGATCGATCAAGCGGACAAGGCGCTCTATGCTGCCAAAGAAGGCGGGCGGAATTGTGTCATGGCGCTCGACGTGTTGGTCCCAGGGCTGAATCCTTCCGAGCAACTGGAGCTCCAAGTGAAGCGAGTGACGTCGCGGCTTGGACTGCCGACTGCTCGATAATCTCCTTGAGCAAACAGCTCAGCGCTCACGACCTATAGGTGCCGCTGTTCCTTCGTGCATCACGACACGTTTCCAACGCTTCCCCCTGCGTCTTCATGAATTCAATCAGTGTATAATGATTGCGGATGGCACGCCCGTCTAACCATTTCCAGTCTTCAGTTGGCAGCAAAGTCGTCATAGCCGTGAGCGGGCTGGGGCTCGTTGTCTATGTCATTTTTCACATGTTGGGAAATCTTCAGGTGTTCGAAGGGCCCCACGCGTTCAATGGCTATGCGGCGTTTCTCCGCGACATGCCCGTCCTTCTCTGGACAGCCCGCATTGGGTTGCTGAGCATCGCGATATTCCACATCGTGCTGGCCATTCAGCTGAGCGTGCGAAACCGTCGTGCACGTCCCGTGGCGTATGCACTCCACGAATATCGTCAGGCGTCATTCGCTTCCAGAACGATGGCGGTATCCGGTGTGGTGCTATTGCTCTTCATCGTGTTCCATTTGTTGCACATGACGGCGGGCATCATCGACCCTGTATCCGATCGTGTCGATGCAGAAGGTCATCGCGATGTCTACGGTAAACTGATCCATGTCTTTCAGAACCCATTTATCGTTGGAATCTACTTGGTGGGCCAGCTGGGGCTGGGCATCCATCTGAGCCATGCCGTCTCCAGCAGCTTACAGACCTTCGGACTTGACCATGCGGCTCTCAACCGACTGTTCCACGCCGCCGGTCCCGCCGTCGCGCTGTTGGTAGTTCTGGGCAATGTCGCGATCATTCTGGCCATTTTCTTGGGGCTCGTACGCGGATGATGAAGCTTGATCCAAAAATCCCTCCAGGTCCGCTGGAAACCAAGTGGGACCGGCATCGGTTCAGCGAAAGGCTGGTCAGTCCCAACAACAAACGCCACCTGACGGTCATCGTCGTCGGCACTGGTCTCGCCGGTGCCAGCGCCGCGTCGACATTGGGGCAATTGGGCTATCGGGTGGAGTGTTTCTGTTTCCAGGATAGCCCTCGTCGCGCCCATAGCATCGCGGCACAGGGGGGCATCAACGCGGCCAAGAATTATCAGGACGATGGAGACAGTATCGGCCGTCTTTTCTACGACACGATCAAAGGTGGAGACTTCCGCTCTCGCGAGGCCAATGTGTACCGACTCGCTCAGGTGAGTACACAAATCATCGATCAATGTGTGGCGCTCGGCATCCCGTTTGCGAGGGAATACGGCGGGCAGTTGGCGAATCGATCGTTCGGGGGCGTCCAGGTCTCGCGCACCTTCTACTGCCGAGGACAGACCGGACAGCAGCTTCTGTTAGGCGCTTATTCTGCGCTTTGCTGGCAAATTGAGCGTGGGCAAGTCACCATGCATCCGCGCACTGAGATGCTTGATCTTATTGTGGTCGACGGCCGAGCGCGGGGAATCGTCGTTCGCGATTTGGTCACCGGACATGTGAGAGCCCATACGGCCCACGCCGTGGTTCTTGCGACGGGGGGCTACAGCAATGTGTATTATCTGTCGACCAACGCGAGCGGCAGCAACGTGACCGCTACATTCCGAGCCTGGAAGCAGGGTGCTGCCTTTGCCAATCCTTGCTTTACACAGATCCATCCTACAGCCATCCCTCCTGGCGGCGTCTATCAGGCGAAATTGACACTGATGTCCGAATCGCTTCGCAACGATGGGCGACTATGGGTGCCGAAGACGCCGTCGGATCACCGAGCTCCAGAAGACATTCCCACCGCAGAACGGGACTACTTTCTGGAACGCCGGTATCCGCGTTTCGGCAATCTCGCGCCGCGAGACATCGCGTCCCGCGCCGTCAAGGCGGTGTGTGATGAAGGCCGAGGCGTCGGGCCAGGCGGTCATGGTGTGTACTTGGATTTTGCCGATGCGATTGCACAACAGGGTCTGGATGTGGTTCAGGAGCGATACGGCAATCTTTTCGACATGTATCGCCGGATCACAGGGGAAAATGCCTACCACGTTCCGATGCGAATTTACCCGGCGCCGCACTATACGATGGGGGGCCTCTGGGTGGATTACAACCTCATGAGCACCGTCCCGGGCCTCTTCGTAATCGGCGAAGCCAACTTCGCGGACCACGGCGCCAACCGGCTGGGAGCCAGCTCATTGATGCAAGGACTGGCCGATGGCTATTTTATTCTGCCGTATACCATCGGGCACTATTTGGCGACGGCGAAACGCTCATCGGTCGGAGAAGATCACAAGGAATCTCGCGCAGCCATTCAGCGCGTGACGACCAGAATCAGTCGTCTTCTGAATGCCAAGGGTTGTCGAACGGCTGCCTCGTTTCATCGGGAAGTCGGCACGCTCTTGTGGAATCACTGCGGCATGTCTCGCAATAAGGCCGGGCTCCATCTGGCGTTAAAAGCGATCCCGGCTCTGCGTGATGAGTTTTGGCGTGATGTGGTGGTTCCCGGATCAGGAGAAGGCTTCAATCAAGAGTTGGAGTATGCGGGGCGAGTGGCGGATTATCTCGAATTCGCCGAACTGCTCTGTCACGACGCGCTGCATCGGGACGAGTCGTGCGGCGCACATTTTCGTGAAGAATACCAAACGGACGACGGTGAACCGAAGCGTGATGACACGCACTTCGCACATGTCGCCGCATGGGAGTACCGTCGGGGAGACTCACCCATCTTGCACAAGGAGCCGCTTGCTTTCGAATTTGTACGGCCGACGACGAGAAGTTATCAGTAATTGATTAGATAGCGGTTAAGGTGGACGGAGCAAGAGATAGGCGCGCATCATGAAATTCACGTTGAGGATTTGGCGGCAGAGGGGTCCAGAGGAGAGAGGGCGGTTTGTGACGTATGAGGCTCACAATGTCAGCCCTGATACGTCGTTCTTGGAAATGCTCGACAGTGTGAATCAGGGGTTGATCGTTAAGGGTGAGGAGCCGGTGGCGTTTGAGCAAGATTGTCGTGAAGGCATTTGCGGGAGTTGTTCGCTGGTGATCAATGGCATTCCGCATGGTCCGGTCCGCGGCATGACCACCTGTCAGGTGTACATGAGGCGGTTTTCCGATGGAGCCGTCATTACGATCGAGCCATGGCGTGCACGGGCCTTTCCCGTGATCAAAGACCTGGTGGTGGATCGCCGAGCGTTGGATCGCATCATGCAGGCCGGCGGGTATATCTCCGTCAACACCGGCGGGGCGGTGGATGGAAACGTCCTGTTGATCGGGAAGGACCAGGCCGAAACCGCGATGGATGCTGCGTCCTGTATCGGTTGTGGGGCCTGTGTGGCTGCTTGCAAGAATGCCTCGGCTACGCTGTTTGTAGCGGCTAAGGTGTCCCATCTGGCGATGTTACCGCAAGGGAAGCCCGAACGAACACGCCGTGTGAGGGCGATGCTCGACGCCATGGATCGAGAAGGCTTTGGTTCCTGTGGCAATCAGTATGAGTGTGAGGCCGTCTGCCCAAAGCAGATTAGTGTTCGTTTCATTGCTCACCTCAATCGCGAATATCTTCGTGCGTGTGTGGTTGAGTCCGGCTTTCCCAGTGAGGCGGAATCTCCCCAAGCAGAGTCCGACTAGCGATCGCCCTCATGCTACTTCTTCTTCTCCATTAGTTTTCTTTCCGATCGGAGGGCTGAGCATCGCCGTGGGTCCTCTTCTCCGTAACGGAGAACGGTTGATGAACACCGATTTGCTTCAGATAGCATTCAACTTGACTGTGAGAGAAAGGCCTTTATAGTGCGATCAGATGCGTCTGTGCCTGGATCTGATGGAGATGACACCGAATGAGCCGCGAACTAATCTGCCCACGATGCCGAAAGGACGGAGCGCTTCGTGTGCGACCACAATCACCACGTGAACTGGTGGCGGCGCTGATTTGGATTGTTCCGTTCCAGTGCCCACACTGTCGCCATCGTTTTCTTGCCCGTCGCGGAAGCGCGGTGGGATTCTCTCACCCGATCGAGCGCCGGGAGCACTTGCGTATTCCCGTTCGTCTGTGCCTGTCGTTTTCCGGTGGCAAAGTCAGGGGTGAGGGGACTGTGCTAGATCTTTCCCTGGGCGGTTGCATCATCAAGAGCGAGACTCAGGTTCGGGTTGACGATATCTTTTACCTGGAAATCGTCATCGCCGAGGATGAAGCTCCCGTCGAAGTAGCGGCCATGGTGCGGTCAGTGAGTACACGCGGCATCGCCTTTAAGTTCCTCCGCAAGGCCCAAGAAAACAAACGTCTTCTGACCTTCATCCAATCACATTCGGGCGCCACCTCCAACGTCCTCTCCAAGGCGATCGAACCGGCGGTTCCCAGTCTCGATCGTCCGGCTTAGATCGGTGTTTCCCATGCGGATGGCAACGGATAGTCGGTGACCAATCGATCGTGTTCCACGTCGTCATAGGGTTCGATCATCAAATCTTTCGGGTCCATCGGTTCCAGGCAGGCTGAAGAGCAGAGCGCATCGATCAACGCTTGGGCCTTCTCGCTCGTCGAAAACCGGCAGAGGCCGTGTTCGGGCATGCCTGATGACGGATGCCAGAAGGCAAGATCGATCGCGCTGCCTTGATAAATGCCGAGGGTATGGTGTCTGACTTGAAACCCACCGGCACGTTCACTCGATTTCTCCCGCGACATGGTCCTCTTGACCGACATATCTTAATGATTATGCCCATGGTAGCATGATCGCCAGATCTGAAGACACTGCATCCGGCTCAAGTGAAGGAGGGGAATGATGAGATGGACGTCGGGGAAGAAGATGGTGATGGCTACCGTGCTGGTCTGCGCACTATCGGTGGCCGGTTGTGGATACAACGAGCTTCAAGGTTTGGATGAAGATACCAAGGCTGCGTGGAGTGAAGTGATCAATCAATACCAACGCCGTGCCGATCTCATTCCCAACCTCGTTGCAACGGTCAAAGGGTACGCTGCTCATGAAAAAGAGACTCTTGAGGGCGTCGTGAATGCTCGAGCCAAGGCGACCGGGATTCAAGTGACACCCGAAATGTTGAAGGATCCGGCGGCCTTCGAAGAATTTCAAAAGGCTCAAACGGGCCTCACATCGGCGTTAGGACGGTTGATTGCGATCGCAGAGAATTATCCGAATCTCAAGGCCGATCAAAATTTCCGGGACCTCCAGAGCCAGTTAGAGGGAACGGAAAATAGAATAGCAGTGGCTCGCAAACGGTACATCGATCGAGTCGCAGAGTATAACAAGAGGGTCCGCTATTTCCCGACCAATCTGACCGCCAAGTTTCTGCTGAACCTGGAAGAACGGCCGAACTTCACGGTCGCGGACGAGAAGGCCGTGGCGAAACCGCCGGACGTGAAATTCTGAGAACAGGTTGAGGATCAGGTCGAGGTTGAGACTGTGGATCGAAAGCAAGCAGTCCCAGTTGGCCGAAGGTTTGTCTCGTGTTTGATCTCAGCCTTCACCGTGACCTTCGCCTCTCACGCATTGGCGCTCGATGTCCCCTCCTTGACCGGGCGTATCGTCGATCATGCCCGTGTCTTGCCGAACGCTACCGTTGAATCGCTGACGGCTCAACTGTCGGCGCATGAAGCGCGGTCGAGCAATCAAGTCACCGTCCTCATCATTCCTTCCCTTGAAGGCGAATCAATCGAGGAATTTTCCCATCGTGTGGCGACGACATGGAAGCTCGGCCAAAAGGGAACCGACAACGGCGTCCTGTTGTTGGTGGCGATACGGGAGCGAAAAGTTCGTATCGAAGTCGGGTATGGACTCGAGGGGGTTTTGACAGATGCCCGGTCGGCGCAGATCATCAGAAACGAGATCGTTCCTCGATTTCGCGCCGGCGACATGCCCGGTGGTGTGACAGCCGGGGTTCAAGCCATTCTGAAGACGATCGAAGGAACGTATCAGGCGTCCGAGAAAGCCGTACGTCGGCAGGACAGCGATGTCGTAGGGCAGGTCGTGATCGCCGTCATTGTCGGATTGATAGTCGGGCTCATGTTCATGAACCTTCATCGACTTATCGGTCCGGTCGCGGGCGCAGGGATTTCCACTCTGCTGGCTCCGTGGTTGGTGCCGGCACTTCTTGCGAGTGGTATTACTTTGCTCTTGTTGCTGGCGATTGGAGCATCCGGGACAGGAGGAAGGAGTCGATATAGGGGTGTAGATGATTGGGTCTGGTACAGCAGCCGCGGGGGCGGATGGGGCGGAGGTTCATTCGGCGGCGGGGGTGGTTTCAGTGGTGGGGGGGGCGATTTCGGAGGAGGAGGGGCCAGTGGAAACTGGTGAAGGGCTGCGACTCTCACCCGAGGAGCGGGAGCGGATCAGGCTAGCTGTGCATGCAGCAGAGCAACACACGAATGCAGAGATTGTTCCGATGATCGTCAGCCGGTCCGGGCTCTATCGCGATGCGCAACATCGGTGTGGATTGATCCTTGCCTTGTCCATACTCACCATCCTATTGGCCACGGAAATGCTCTGGCTTCCCTGGGGTTGGCATGCCTCCAATGCAGCCTGGTTGGTTCTGGCGACAATTCTGGCCTATGGCGCAGGAGTATGGCTCGGTACCGGCGTCCCAATCATCCGCCTGCTTACACCGACCGACCGGATGCGACATAAAGTACGGCTCAGGGCCGAGCGTGCGTTTGCTCAATACGCCGTCTCCCAAACTCGTGACCGCACCGGCGTGCTGATTATGGTGTCCCTCCTGGAACATGAAATCTATGTGCTTCCGGACCGACCTTTATTTGAACGCCTTCCGATGGAGCGATGGTCGCAAGTCGTCCAAGCCGCTGTCGGGCGATTGAAATCGGGTGATATAGTGGGTGGGCTGTGCCAGAGCATTGAGACATGCGGCGTGCTTCTGGCTGAGATCTGTCCTGGCCGTCCAGGCGACAATCCTGATGAATTATCGAATGAATTGGTTCAGGAGTCATAAGGAACGGTTCCCTTCCCTTGACACTCAATAAAATGCCGTGGCCAACCGATAGATAAGAGACTCTGGGAGACCGTTCAGTCAGGTAAACTATTCGGAGAAGGAGGGCGTCCTATCATGTGGAAGCAGGAAGAGGCAGAAGGGGGACAGGGAGAACGGGAGCGAGAGCGGTGGATAGAGGACAGGCACAGCTCATCAAAGAACGGCCCGACACTTCCGGAAGAGGTTGCCTTCGTCGGAAAAGATGTCGATTTCAAGGGGATCATTACCTATTCCGGCACGGTACGGATCGATGGATCTTTGGAGGGCGAAATTCACACAGACGGCGGCTTGCTCGTCGGGCCTGAGGCAGTGATCAAGGCCAAGGTCACAGCCGGAACAGTGGTGTGCCACGGAACCATTCACGGCGATATTCAGGCGAAGGATCAAATTGTGCTCCGTGCTCCGGCTGTGGTCCAAGGGAGCCTGATAGCTCCGGTTCTTTCGATGGAAGAAGGAGTGGTGTTCAATGGAACATTGGAGATGAAGCCCCAAGCGAAGGCTGAGGTATCACGTGACGTAGGGGCAAATGTCGTAAGCATCGCGAGCCGACCTCCCGCTCAACGACTTGCGGCGTGATGAGTGTCCATAGTCTCCGGCGCGAGCTTCACCAGCGCTGGGGGCCTGGCTCAGCAGGAAGTCAACTCGCCTTCTTCCTTTCTTCTTTCAATCGCTCGGCAATCTACACTTTGTCCGCTTGAACTCACGCCTAGGCGACGGTATCATCCACCACCACCTCATCATGCTAGACATCTCCTCGCACGACGTTGTCATCGTCGGCGGAGGGGGCGCTGGGCTTCGCGCCGCCATCGCCATCGCCGAAACGGACCTGCGGCTCAACGTAGCGGTCGTCTCCAAGGTGTACCCGATGCGAAGTCACACCGTGGCGGCCGAGGGCGGAGCGGCGGGGGTGCACCTCGACGACGACAGCTTCGACGACCACGCGTACGACACCGTTTCAGGCGGCGACTGGTTGTGCGATCAGGACGCCGTCGAAGTCTTCGTGAAGGAAGCGCCGCTGGAGTTGATGCGTCTGGAGCATTGGGGCTGCCCCTGGAGCCGGGAGCCCGACGGTCGCATCGCAGTGCGGCCCTTCGGAGGCATGAAGCAGACCCGCACGTGGTTCGCCGCCGACAAGACCGGCTTCCACCTGCTCCATACGCTGTTTCAAACATCGCTGAAGTACGGCTCCGTCACGCGCTACGACGAATACTTCGTCACCACACTGTTGGTCGAGGACGGGCGCGTGCAGGGCGCGGTCGCGATAGAATTGACCACCGGAAAGGTGCAGGCCATCACGGCCAAAGCCGTCATTCTGTGCACGGGCGGTTGCGGCCGGATCTTCCGCTACACCACTAACGCGGCCATCAAGACAGGCGACGGGATGGCGCTAGCCTATCGCGCCGGCGCTCCGCTGAAGGACATGGAGTTCGTTCAATATCACCCGACAGGATTGCCCTTTACCGGCATCCTCATCTCGGAAGCGGCTCGCGCCGAAGGCGGCTATCTCCTCAATAAGGACGGTTATCGCTACTTGCAGGACTACGATCTCGGGAAGCCGGAGCCTACGCCGGTCTTGCGCAGCATGGAGCTGGGCCCGCGCGATCGCCTGTCGCAGGCCTTCATTCGCGAGCAAGAAAAGGGCCGCACCGTCGAGGGCCC
Source organism: Nitrospira sp. (assembly GCA_037445435.1). Lineage (GTDB taxonomy): Bacteria > Nitrospirota > Nitrospiria > Nitrospirales > Nitrospiraceae > Nitrospira_D. The sequence continues at coordinate 17,048 of JBBIKN010000043.1, forward strand.
TTACGGCCCGGTCGTGCATCTCGACCTTCGACACTTGGGCGAGAAGACGATCAACGCGAAGCTCCCGTTCGTCAGGGAACTCTGCCTGAAGTACGAGAACATCGACCCCGTTAGTCAGTTGATCCCCGTGCGCCCGGTGGTTCATTACATGATGGGCGGCGTGCATACCGACGTGAACGGAGCCACGCCGCTGCCGGGGCTCTACGCAGCCGGGGAAACCGCCTGCGTGAGCATCAACGGCGCCAACCGACTGGGCTCCAATTCGCTGCCCGAGCTGCTGGTGTTCGGCGCCCGCGCGGGGCGAGCGGCCGCGGCCTATGCGGCAGAGCAGCCGTCGCCGAGCCGTCGTGTGCGCGCGAGGGCGCTCGAAGAAGAAGCCCGCTTAAACGACCATTATCTCCGGAAGAGCGGCGGCCGGGAGCGAATCGCCGGTTTACGGGAGGTGATGCAGCGAATCATGGAGCATTCGGTCGGCATCTACCGCTCGGGGGAATCACTGAAAGGGGCCGCCGATAAGCTCCATGAATTACAGGAAAGGTCCCGTAACATTCGCTTAGACGATCGAGGCCGCCTGTTCAACACAGAGCTGATTTCTGCGCTGGAGCTGTCCTTCATGCTGGAGGTCGCCGAAACGATGGCGCAATCTGCCATGGAGCGCACCGAGTCTCGTGGAGCGCACCAGCGGACGGATTACCCGACCCGCAACGACGAGAAGTTCCTGGTACACTCTTTGGTATATCGCGATGCGGCGGGACGGCCGCGGGTCGAGTATCTTCCCGTCACCATCACGCGCTGGCCACCCGCCGAGCGCGTGTACGGAAGGCTCTCGCGGGATGGCGAATAGGATCACGATCGAGGTCTCGCGCTACAATCCCGCGCGTGACGACGAACCTCGCATGGATTCGTTCGACGTGCCGCTCTACGAGGAATGGGTCGTCCTCGATGCGCTGAACTACATCAAGGATCACTTCGACGGGTCGCTCACGTTTCGCTGGTCCTGCCGGATGGGTGTGTGCGGCAGCTGCGGCATGATGGTCAACGGCGTACCGAAGCTGACTTGCGCCACCTTCCTCTCCGACTATGCGTCGGGCCCCGTGCGCATAGAGCCGATGCGGCACTTTCCTATCCTGCGAGACCTGGTGGTGGACACATCGGATTTCCTGATGAAGCTGGCGCGGTCCAAACCCTGGATCATTCGCAAGGCCGAAAAGCCCTTGGACGAGGAGTACGTCCAGACGCCGGCGCAGCTGGAGGAGTACAGACAGTTCAGCATGTGCATCAACTGCGTGCTCTGCTACGCCGCCTGCCCCATCTACGGCTTGGATTCCCAGTTCACCGGACCAGCGGTGATCGCGCTGGCACAGCGCTACAACTTGGACTCGCGTGACGAGGGGGCGAGAGAGCGCCTCGACATCCTCTCGGCTCCAGAAGGGATCTGGGGATGCAGGTTTGTCGGTGAATGTACTCAGGTGTGCCCCAAACATGTCGATCCCGCCGGGGCCATTCAACAATACAAGCTGACGGCCGCCATGGAATGGCTCAAAGCCATGGTACTTCCAAGGGGGGCGAAGGAGCAGCCATGACCAACCCAACCGAGTACCTGCCCAGGTCGTATCACCGGCGCGTGTCGACCTTTTGGTGGCTGGCGCGGTGGTCATACCTCAAATTCATTCTGCGCGAGGCAAGCAGTGTGTTTGTGGGATGGACCGTGGTGCTGACGCTTGTCCAGATCTGGGCCGTGACTCACAGGCCGTCGGCCAACGAGACATTTCACGAATGGATGCGGCATCCGCTGATGGTCGGGGTCAACATCATCGCGTTCCTGTTCGTCCTGTTCCACGCCGTCACGTGGTTCAGCTTGACACCCAAGGCGATGGCGATCCGCGTGCAAGGGCGAAGGGTCCCCGACTGGGCCATTTCGGGGCCAAGCTACGCCGGCTGGGTGATGGTCAGTCTCGGTATCGCCTGGGTCGTGTTGCGAGGGTAACAGGATGCTGAAAAAGTCCGCCAGCGGCGTTCTCGCGTCGCTCAGAGGCTCAATGTACCGAAGCGTACGCCTCGCCTCTTCGCTCGCTGCGGCCTGGCTGAACAGTCTTTTTGAGCATCCTGAAGTTATTCCGGTTGGCATCAGCCGAGTTTTTGCGCAGCCTGGGAAATGAGCAAACGGTCGAATGAACCCCTCCTGTGGCTCCTCTTCAGCGCCGGCGGCGTCGTATCGGCGACACTGATGCCGGTCCATCTGTTCTTGTTCGCCTTGGCCTTCCCTCTGGGATGGCTGGATCCGCCCGGCGACGAAACGCTCCTCGCGCTGATTCGGCAACCGCTCGTGCGAGTGTACCTGTTCGTGTTCTGCTTTCTTTCCTTGTTCCATTCGGCCCACCGTTTCCGTTTCACACTGTACGACGGGCTCCAAATCAAGCACGAAGTCATCAGCGTGCTGTGCTACGGCGGCGCGGCGGTGGGGACTGTCACAGCGGCGTACCTGCTGTGGCAAGTCCTGTGAGTGTCCGACGTCGGTCGTTTTCGACACCAGTGAGCGTAAGTCGCTCAATGAAATCTCCACATCGATAGACGCCCCGCGATCGTTCCGCTAGAATCCGGTCCATGTCAGAGCCTACCGTCTCGGCCGATGCTCCGTCTCAACTCCAGGACGAGAATCGTTCGGTCGTCAAAGCGGCCGGGGTAATCGGCGTCGCCACGTTTTCCAGCCGTATCCTGGGCTTCGTCCGCGACATGGTGTTGGCCAGATTGTTCGGCGCGACGCCGGCTGCGGACGCCTTCTTCATCGCATTCCGCATTCCCAGCCTCCTCCGGGAGCTGTTTGCCGAAGGCTCGATGTCGTCGGCCTTCATTCCGGTGTACACGGAATACCGGACGATGCGCAGCAAACAGGAAGCCTGGGAGTTGGCCAGCGCGGTATTCACCACGCTCTTGACGGTCGTCACGCTGGTGACGATGGTCGGGATTCTGGCCGCTCCTTGGCTCGTGCAGCTGCTCGCACCGGGGTTTCAGGACAATCCCGACAAACTCGCGCTCACGACGCTGCTCGCCCGCGTCATGTTTCCGTATCTTCTGTTCATCAGCCTCGCGGCGTTGGCGATGGGTATTCTGAACTCGGTGCGAGCCTTCGCGGCACCGGCCTTCTCGCCGCTTTTCCTCAACGTCTTCATCATCATCGGCGCGGTTTGGTTGGCTCCCCATCTGGGAGAGCCGATCATCGGGGTGGCAATCGGCGTGGTGGCGGGAGGGGCGGCCCAGTTCGCGATGCAACTTCCGAGTCTGAAATTGCGGGGATTGCTGTTCGGTTTCCGATTCGAGCCGGGCCATCCGGGTCTGCGCCGGATCGGTATGCTGATGGTGCCCACGCTGCTCGGCCTTTCCGTGACGCAGATCAATCTGACGGTAAGTACGGTACTGGCGTCGTTCTTCGTCGGAGGACCGACCTATCTGTTTTATGGCATGCGCCTGATCCAATTTCCACTGGGCATTTTCGGCGTCGCGTTGGCGACGGCGATTCTTCCGACCTTATCGGCCCAAGCGGCCCGAGGTGCGTTGGACGAACTGCGCACCACGCTGGGATTCGGCCTGCGTATGATTCTCTTTATCATCGTGCCGGCGATGGTCGGCTTGATCATGCTGCGCACACCGATCGTGCATCTTTTTTTCGAGCACGGCACGTTCACCGCACACGATACGGCGGAAACTGCGCTGGCGGTCCTCTGCTACGCCGTCGGCTTGTGGGCATTCGGAGGGGTACGCATCATTGTCACGGCGTTCTATTCGCTGCAAGATACCAAGACACCGGCCGTGTCGGCGGCGGTCGCGCTGGCAGCGAATATCATCTTCTCGTTGATGTTGATGTCGTTTCTCGGTGCGGCAGGGCTGGCGCTCGCCACGGCATTGGCGGCTATGGTAAATGGAATCATCCTGGTGGCGGTGTTGAACCGAAGATTGGGCGGAGTGGACTGGGGAGTCGTGGGACGGTCTTCTCTTCGAGTACTGGTCGCATGTATCCCGATGGTGATGGCATGCTGGTGGGTGGCTGGGGCTCAGGTATGGACTCATCCTGCCGAGTGGATCGCGAAATCCGCGATGCTCGTCGCCGCCATCGGGTTCAGTGTGATCGGGTATCTTGGCGTCCATCTGTTGTTTCGATCCGAGGAATTGAATGTCGTGTTGGGGATGGTGCGGAGAAAATTGGGCCGAGTCATAGGATAACAAGGAGTGTCCATGCGGCGTGCGATGATATTCAAGTCACCGTGGGGTTGGATGGGAATTGCTGAATCCTCGAAAGGAATCGAGGCAATCGTCTTGCCGAAACGGTCGAAACGGGCCGTCGAGTCTGAGCTCAGAGCACAGTCGAATGAACCATTACAATATGGAGAGTCCGAGCGACTGGAAACAGCCCGACGTCAGTTGCTCGACTATGTAGCGGGGAAACGGAATGCGTTTGATGTACCGCTTGATCTCTCGAAGGGAACATCGTTCCAACGCCATGTGTGGCGGACATTGCAGCGAGTGCCCTATGGCAAGCTTCGTTCGTATCAATGGATCGCCGCGCGCGTGGGAGGACCGCACTATGCCCGCGCCGTCGGCAACGCGGTCGGCGCGAATCCGTTGCCGATCGTCGTTCCTTGTCATCGAATTGTCGCCCATGACGCTTCCCTAGGCGGTTTCTCCGGAGGGTTGTCCATGAAACGCAAGCTGCTCTCTCTTGAGGGTACGTTGACGCAATTACAGCAAGGCCGAGTCTAATCGATGAAGGCGGTCCTTCAGCGTGTCACGGGTGCCTCAGTTGAGGTCGATGGCAAAGTCGTAAGCCGGATCCAAGACGGCCTGGTAGTCTTGTTGGGTGTGGCGAAAGGCGATGATGAGTCGGATTCGAAGTATCTGGTCGACAAGATCCGGAGTCTCCGCATTTTCGCCGACGAGCAGGGCAAGATGAATCGATCGCTGGCGGACGTGGGTGGTGCGGTGTTGTTGGTTTCTCAATTTACTTTGTTGGGCCGTACCTCTAGCGGACGTCGTCCCAGTTTTGACGAGGCTGCTCCTTCTGATCACGCCAAGCGGCTTTACGAACAGGTCGCGGCTGATCTGCGAGCATGTGGGACGTCCGTAGAAACGGGTGTCTTTGCCGCGCATATGAGCGTAGCTCTGGTGAACGACGGACCAGTGACGTTTGTGGTGAATAGTAGGGAAGGACGCTAGCCCGAACTCAAGATCAAGCGGTAGGGTTCCGATAGAATGGACCAGAGTGAAAGCCGGTTCTTCGTCGGGATCTGATATACTGAACTCAGGTCTTATCAGACTTCGGAGGAGTTGAAGATGGGAACTCAGGTTCCTCCCCACCATCCGCTGCGGCAACTCTTCGGCGCATTAACCGAGAAGAGCTTTACGGAGCATCTCGGCTGGCCTGACGCCAAGGTTACCTCGTACGTCTCCGATCTTCTGGTCGATTTTACCCATAGGGATCACCTCTATAGGATCAGAAACAGGCAGAACAAGCCGATCGATACCGTCGTGGAGTTGCTGTTTGAATCGGAGGTGATGCTGGAAGCACAATCGCTGGATCGCGAGCGGGACGTTCATCGCCATATCGGTGACTTTACTTTGTTCATGGCTGGGTTGTTTCCCGAGTATCTTCGGCGGCTCAAATCGGCGGGGCTCATCTACCACAAGGATTTCCTGGTGGACTATGTGAAAACAGGCAAGCGCTCCTACGGGATCGTGGCGCAGATCGGCCGAGATGATCCTGAAACCAGCCTGCCCCTGTTTAAGAAATTATCAGAGAATTTTGAACTCTGCGTAACGGGTTTGGGCTTCGTGCGATCCGATCTGGATCGCATGCAGAATCCTGCCTATCAGAGAACCAGGGACCTGCTCTTGAATTGAACCCTCTTCGTCCCTTCATCCTCGCCCACGGGGGTGCCGGCCCACGCGCCATGACCTCGCCACAAGCGGCGTGCCTGCGTGCCTCGCTGCAAGTCGGGTATCATCTGTTGGATCGTGGCAGCTCGGCACTTGTTGCCGTCGAACATACCATTCGCGTGCTCGAGCGCAGCGGACTCTTCAATGCGGGCAACGGAGCGCTGCTCCAGCTGGACGGCGTGCGGCGGATGGATGCGTCCATCATGGAAGGTCGCAGCTTGCGCGCCGGTGCGGTGGCTTCCATCGAAGGCATCGTTCATCCGATCAGCGCCGCGAGACGCGTAATGGAAGAAACGGGCCATGTCTTGCTCGTGGGGCCGCAGGCGACGAAGTTCGCCGGGTATTTCAAGATGGAGTCCCAAAAGCGTCAGGCTCCACGGCGCAAGCTGTCATATGGTTCAATGCTCAAGCAGATAGCTACAAAGGGGGATCGGCATGGAACAGTCGGGGCGGTTGCGCTGGACCGGTTTGGGACAGTCGCCGCCGGTGCCTCGACCGGCGGGATCGAGCGCATGTTGCCTGGCCGAGTCGGGGACACACCGATTATCGGTTGTGGGGTGTATGCCGATAATGAGAGCGGCGCAGTCTCGATGACGGGATGGGGCGAGAGTATTATTCGCCTGGCAGTGGCCAAAGAAATCTGCGATCGTTTAGCGTGCGGAAGCACACCGGTCACTACGGCACGAGAGGTGTTGAACAAACTGGTTGCGAGGATCAAGGGAACCGCGGGATGCTTGATACTCACCTCCAAACGCCGATTTGCGATCAGGCACACGACGCGCCATATGGCTGCCGGCTGGTGGGATGGTAAGGGAGAACCCAGAGTGGGAGACCGTTTTCGATGAGCAACAGTTTGTTCCATCTCGCCTTTCCGATCCACGACGTAGAAGCCACGCTTCGGTTCTATGTGGATGGCCTAGGATGTTCCGTCGGGCGGCGATCGAAACATGCCATCACGCTCGGTTTGGCGGGCCATCAACTGGTCGCGCATCTCGTGCAGGATCAGCCCTCGAAACAGAAGGGCATCTATCCGCGTCATTTCGGACTGATCTTTCTTTCAGAACAGGAATGGCAGGCTCTGGCGGATCGGGCCAAGGCCAAGGGGCTTACGTTCTATCAACAGCCGCGCGTCCGATTCCCCGGCACGCGCATCGAGCACCGAACGTTCTTTCTGGAAGACCCATCCCACAACCTGCTGGAATTCAAACACTACACCTACGAATCGGCCATCTTTGGCGAACAGGATTTTATGGAGGTAGGCGATACGGGCGGTGAATCGACGGACTAAAGAGGCTTTATCTAATGCCTAGGAGCCTGTCCGACATTGATCTGAGCAAGCCAGAATCATAGCCAAGGA
>JBBIKN010000044.1:0-24003 GCA_037445435.1 Nitrospira sp.
CATCCGCCACCGCAATCCCTCGCGTGACGGGCTGCCAGTCCGCTTCGGGAATGCGTGAACACTGGTGCCACTTACGGACGACGAACATCGTGGAGTCGCCCTTCGCCTCGGTGCGCCTGTGGACGCCTCCCGCCGGTCCAACCGAGTGGAGGGTGCCACCGCGATCATCTGGAAAATGCTGCAAGTCGCCCAGCAGGCATGGAGAAAACTCAATGCGCCGGAACTGTTGCTGCTGGTGGCCTCTGGCATGACATTCACGGACGGCATCGTGCTGAAATCAGGACACGAGAAGAACGACAGGAACCATCAGCCGGAGAGGCCCGCCGCCTGAAACTTATTTCCACACCTCTTGACAGTGGCTCGCGAGTAAAAAGGTATTGGATTCTCGTCTTGCTCTTGGCTTAGAACAGGAGCATGGAGAAACAAAATGGAAAATAGGTGGGTGTGCCAGTGAAGTTTCTTGCAACAAGTTGGCACGTTTGCCTAGGATGAGCGCGGATTTTAAGAGATAGATGACAGGAAAACAAGCCATGCGCGTGATTGTGGTCGGAGGAACAGGCACTATTGTGTCGGCAGTTGTGGCGGCTCTGTTGCCTCGCCATGAGGTGGCGGAGGTGGGGGGCAACAGAGGAGCAATGTAGGGTGATCTGGCATCGCCGGATTCAATCCGTGCCATGGTTCAGTCGGTGGGGGCGTTCGATGCCGTGGTCAGTGCTGCCGGGCAGGCAAAGTTTGGGAGTCTCGATGAGCTGACGGATGCGGACTATCTGTTCAGCTTCTTGAACAAGCTGATGGGGCAGGTCAATCTCGTGCGAATCCGTCGGCAGTTCATCGCCGACGGCGGGTCGTTTACGCTCACGAGCGGTGTGCTCAGTCAGGAACCGATGACAGGTAGTGCCGCCATCAGCATGGTGAATGCCAGCCTCGATGGCTGCGTCCGAGCTGCTGCGCTGGAGTTGTCGCGTGGAATTCGGGTCAATGTGGTAAGCCAGCCGTGGGTGACCGAAACCTCGATCGCGCGCAAGATCGATCCGTCACAGGGCATGCGGGCAGCATCTGTGGCGCAAGCCTACCTTGCCAGCGTCGAAGGCACGATGACGGGGCAGACGCTTGATCCTCGGAAGCTGGTGGGCAGATAAATCCGCTTCATCAGCTGACATCAAAGAAGGATTGAAATGCACTCGTCATACCTGCCAGACTGTTTAAACCATGGTGCCTGTTGTCCCGCCATTCACCCATGATCAGGCGATCCTCACTCACGCGCTTTTTGTCTGCACCACAGCGGCCAAAAGATACCCTGACCTATCCTCAATTGGCCGGGTTCTTGTTTGGCCTAGCCAATGGGCCGGAGTTGATCCCGCCCTCAGAATGGATTCCGTTGGTCTTCAACGATCGAGAGGCTCAGTACGGGACGCAGGATGAGGCAGAGCTGGTCCTTCAAGCCATGATGGCGCTCTATAATGATTGTGTCCGGGAACGAACCGGTGGACATGGGCTTCTTCCGACAGGATGCGAGATGAGGCCTCAGCCGATGGATAACTTGAAACTCGATGCCCCGCTGAGCCAATGGGCCCAAGGATTTGGGATGGGCTATGACTATCTGGCCGAGGTGTGGGATGCGTACACACCTGATGAATTCGATGAGGACCTCGGCGCGTTGTTGATGACGCTCACATTTTTTAGCTCACCATCACTTGCCGAAGCCTATCATCATGAGGGAAATAAAAAGAGTACCCTTGAGCAACTTGCCCAATCGGTGATTGAGATCTTTCCGGACGCAATGCGTGAATACGCGCACCTGGGACGATCAATCTACCAGGCGCGGCTTGAATCAGGCGACTTCGAACCAGAACCCTCACACCGCACAAAAATCGGACGTAACGATCTCTGTCCTTGTGGCAGCGGGAAGAAGTTCAAGAAGTGCTGCAGCGCCGCGGGAGGAACAGGGCCGGGTCCCACCTTCCACTGACCTGCTGCGCTGCCGATTCTAATGAAGTTTTGACAAAACCCGTCAGTCGCCGTGCTTCCATGGAAGGGCCGATCGAATGTGAAGTGGTCTTACGGCCAGCTGCTCGGCGTAGGCGTATCGCGTTAATCTGGCGGACCGTTCACATTCTCTCCACCTGCTCTCACGTGGGCCACTCATGGGAGGGAAACCATGACCGATCAGATCGATTTCGACAAAGTGACGTCGGTGCTCTTACAGCATGGGGAATGGTATGAGGTCGATGCCGGGACGCTGACCGCTATTCCTGAGGCCGACTTCTTATCTGGTCACCTTGGCACCAGGGCGTTTGCCTGGAAAAGCCGTGCGGCACGTCTGGCCTGTCCCTGCGACGCGCGCGTTTTGGTCCGATATCCCACGTGAGAGGATGTCTCGGAACGCCTCATAGGAGGGCACTCGTTCACGGAGAATGCAAGTACGGACAGGACGGTGGGATTTCGTCTATACTGCTGGCATGTCTGATGGCTCGGACTCCACTCGAGTCGGTCTTTTCACGGCTGAGGCCCGTCGTCGGTTCTACGAAGACCATCGGTTGCTGGCCTTGTTCATGATCTTGATCGTGTTTGCGGCGCCATTTGCCGGGCTTTATGTGGCGGGACTGCTTGGTGTGGTGGTTGCCGTACTGGTCTCTGCGGTTGCGTATGTGCTCATTCCCTGGTTTTGGTAAGGGCAGGCGACTGACTCATAGAACAGCCACTTTTTAGGTGAGGTGTTTAAGCTTGCGCGGTGTCCAGCGTATTCCCTGGTTAATTTTTATTACGACTCTCTTCCATTAATAACCCATGATGTCTACTGCTCCACGAGTCTGTATCATCGGGGCCGGTCTTGCCGGGTTGGCCTGCGCGCGTCGTTTGTGGGAAGCCTCCTTGGCTTGTACGGTGCTTGAACGGGCAGATGATGTGGGGGGGCGTGCCCGCACGGATCGTGTGGAAGGTTTCCAGCTGGATCGTGGATTCCAGGTTTTCCTTAGCGGCTATCCGGAAGCTCGTCGGATGTTGAACTACGCGACGCTGGATCTCAAACCGTTTCATCCAGGGGCGCTCATTCGCTTCGCGGGACGCTTTCACCAGCTGACAGATCCTTTTCGGCGCCCAGAGGATCTTGTCCAGGCCTTATTCAGTCCCATCGGTACCCTCGCCGATAAATATCGACTCTGGCGCCTCCGCCGAGACACGTTGCACCAACTCAGCTCACCCGCAAAGGTTTCGGGTTCTACCGCAGAAGTCTTGCAGGGGTACGGCTTTTCAGACGGCATCTTGGCGAGTTTTTTCCGGCCGTTTCTTGGTGGGGTGTTGTTGGAATCGACATTGGCGACGCCCGGCTGGGTTTTTGAACACATCTGGGGCGCGTTCTCACGAGGAGCCGTGGCGCTCCCGCGGGATGGAATGGGAGCCATCGCGCAACAACTCGCGGCCGCCTTGCCTGCTGGAACGATTCGTGTAAATCAGTCCGTGCAGCGGCTTCAAGGATTGAATGTCGTCCTAGAATCCGGCGAGCACCTCGTGTCGGATGTGCTCGTCATTGCTACCGACGATGCCACCGCATCACAGTTGCTTGGGGAGACCCAGCCGTCTCAAGCGGCTCGCTCGTCGACCACCCTGTATTTCGATGCCCCGGCTGCTCCACACCACGGACCCTGGTTGATGCTGAATGGGGAAAGAAATGAATTGGTCCGGACCGTGTGTGTCCTGAGCGAAGCCGCGCCATCGTACGCGCCCGTCGGACGCGCGTTGATCTCGGTCACCGTGACCGAATCAAGTCAGGTGCGAGATGATCGAGTACAGGCCGTGCAGACATCTTTGCGATCTTGGTTTGGTCCCTCAGTCGACGAGTGGCGGCATCTGCGGACCGATCGAATCAGTCGTGCTCTAGCACCAGTGGGTGTGTTACCCCATTCGCCAAGTGGGGCATCACCCCGTGTGGCCAAGGGACTCTATCTCTGCGGTGATTATCGAGAGAGTGGAACTCTTGATGGAGCACTGCTGTCGGGCCGCAAGGCGGCTGAAGCAATTTTGTCTGATTATCACTCTTGACGCAGTTTCTGCCCAACCTGTTCGTGAATTTTTGGACGGACGTAGCGTTGGTCTCGGCTGCAGCCTATGAGCTCACGCCGTTCCTCTGGAGGTGCATCGGCGGCTGACTCGGTGAGTCAGCCGCTTTTCTCGGTGAATTATTGTTGTTGAATGGCGGACAGCAGCCACTGTCCATCCCGTACGCGCATGAAGGTCCAGACTTCGCAAGATTCGGTCGGTGTTTCTTCGCTGCCTTCGACCAGATAGCCCGGTTCTCCACGCGGGATCGTCGTGGAGAGGGTATAGTCATGGGCACTCCAGCGTAGGTCCACGGTCGCATAGTCCGTATCATTTTCCGACCAGGCTTCGCGCACGTCTCCCTTGAGCAATGTCACGCCTTCCACGTGATTCTGTACGCCTCGACTGGTGTCCTCGGCCAAGGCGGTGCTGAAATAGCTCAACATTTCCGGCGTCAGACAGCGTCGCAATGCCGTCACATCTTGCGCGCTCCAGGCGGATTGAATGTCTGTCAGCAGTTGCTGGAAGGCTGCCTTATCTTCGGTCGTCACGTTGTAGGCCGTATCTGTCGTTGGCCTGTCGGTGCGGTCGCTGGACGAGATGTCGAGGAGGCTTCCCCTTGCGGCCGTGTTGCGCGAGAGGCCGGTGAACACCGGAGCGGGAGTCTGACGGACTTTTTTGAAATAGTAGAGTGCGCCGGCTCCTATCAACATCAGTAGGAGGACGAGCCCGAATGAGCTGGATGCCGATCCTGGCTCCACGTCGGTAGTCTCCGTAGTCTTGGCGTCGCTCTCCGTCGCGCCGAAGAGCATGTGTCCGATCCAAGTTCCCGCCAGACCACCGGCGATCCCCGCGAGGAGGGGATTGCGCTGCCACCAGGAAGAAGATGCGGCCGGCGCGGGCTGGGGCGCCGGACTGCTTGCCGCAGTCGGCGGCGCGGTTGTCGACGGCTTGGCGGTGGTGGACTGTTCAATCGGCTTCGCGCCGTTGTCTTGATAGGTACGGGATCCACGGCTACCCATGCCCATTGATGAGCTTCCACCGCGAGCCCCGCTCGAAAAGCCTCCTCCCCCTCGCGCCTTCGCCAACGAGAGAGTCGGTAGGCCCATGAGTGAGGCGATGATGCAGACCGCTATGAGTTGTGAACTTTTGACCATGGGTTTCCTTTCGCAATAAGGTGGCACTCTCCGACGGGTACAGACCCATCCTAGCAGCTTTGGATCAAGAAAACCTGATGTTCGCTGGCGACGGACGGCTGGACGCGACGGTCGAGGGCGGCAGGGTCGCGTTGTCGTCTGCGACGATCTCCAGAGTTTGGACGTGAGGGAATGGCAGCGCTGAGAGCGGACGGAGCCGTTGTTTAACAGATAGATTGAGTAAGGAGCTGTCGAGGTCAACAGGTCGCAGTGGGCCGGCGGTGGAATTCGGCCACGACGGGAAACACCAACGCGGCGAAATCCCAGTAGCGCATGCGGATCGCCTCCGAGTGGGTGCCTCCTTCAAAGACAATCTCCTCATCGCCCGTGAGCGACCGGTCGACATACACCGGAAGTCCATAGAGGGTGCCGAGTGGCGGCATGGCGCCCACCTCGCAGTCCGGGAAGAGTCGCGCGATTTCTTCCTCCGTCGCAAGCCGCACACGGTGGGTTCCGAAGAGCTTGCGCAGACGATGAACGTCCACTTTCGCCGTCGCCGGCAACACCGTCGTGACGAATTGCTTCTTTACTTTGACGATGACGACCTTCGCCATGTCCTGTTCAGATACATGGAGAGTCTGCGCGACCGCAACCGCTCGGAACGTTTGTGAGTGGGGTAAGACATCGTAATGAACATGTTCACGATCGAGGTGACTCTTCAGTGTTCGTGGAATGGGCATCGGCGTACCTCCTGTGGCGGTCGACCTCCAGACGGAGATCGTGGGTAGGTGATATGGATTGAGGACTGTTCGGAGACGAGAGGGCGATAGTCGTGAGGATGTTCATGCCTACGACTCCTCGTAGATCATGATGACCGGCGGCACGAGTTGAGTATAGTCCTTTTAGCGGTCTGATCAAACCCTATTGTGCGAATTGGGTAGACGTCTCTCTGGCGCCGGTCACCTCATTGTGAGATACGGTCGTAGCTGGCGATGGGGGCTGGTGGTGCAGCCGATTCAGTCCGTCGAGGGCCGCGGTGCGATAGCATTCGGCCATCGTGGGATAGTTGAAGACGTTGTGGACGAAGTACTCCACGGTGCCTCCATAGGTCAGGACCGATTGGCCGATATGGATCAATTCGGTGGCACCTGGTCCGATAATATGAACGCCCAGGAGCGTATGTGTCTCACGGTGAAAGATCACCTTTAAGAGGCCGTGGAGGTCGCCGCTGATGTGGCCGCGGGCCATTTCTCGGAAAAAGGCCCTTCCCATGGCATGCGGAACGCCTGCGGCGTCGAGCTCTTCCTCCGTTCTTCCCACCATCGAGACCTCGGGAATGCTGTAGATGCCGTACGGAATCACTTTAATCTCGTGTGCGTCTGAGACGTGAAACGCATGGCAAGCGGCGAGTCGGCCTTGTTCCATGGCTGTCGCGGCGAGCGCGGGGAACCCGATGACATCGCCGGTCGCATAGATGTGGGGAATGGCCGTTTGATAGTGGGCGTTGACCGTGAGTTGCCCTTGCTGATCGGTAGCCAGGCCGATTGCGGAGAGATTCAACGCCTCTATGTTGCCGATCCGTCCCATCGTGTAGAGCACCATGTCGGCGGTCACGGTTTTGCCGTCTTGAAGCTGGACCACCGGGTATCCGGCATCGCTCATGGAGATGTCCAACTGTTCCTGCCCAAGCCGTATCACGACTCCATTCTGCTGCATCTGGCCATCAAGGGCTTGTGCGATTTCCAGGTCCAAGAACCGCAACAATTGGGTTCGCCGATCGATGAGGGTGACTCTGATCCCGAAGGCGGCCAGCATCGAGGCATACTCTGTGCCGATGACGCCCCCTCCGATGACGATGATGCTGACAGGGTTTTTGGTCGTGCGGAGAAACGAGTCGGAATCGCACACGATCAGGTCATCGAAGGGAATCTCCGCGGGGCGGCGAGGGCGTGACCCTGTGGCCAAGACGATGGTCGAGGCATGGACATGATCGACTTGCCCGTCAGATCTTGCCACGCGCAAGGTATGGGGATCGACAAAGCTGGCTGTGCCTTGGATGACCTCGATGCCGTTACGCCGCAGCTGATTGGTGATGACGGCAACCTCAGTTTCGATGACCTGGTCTTTGCGTACCATTAGGTCGGGCAGCGTGAGCTGCTTGGTCAGGTCGGCGCCCAGCTGGTGCAGTCCTCGCCGCCCCAATCCGTGGACGTACTCGATCGTGTCTTTCAGGGTTTTGCTGGGGAGGGTGCCGGTATTGAGCGATGTTCCGCCCAGTTGAGACGATTTCTCGATGATGGCCACACGCTTGGACAGTTTCGCCGCTTGGACTGCTGCTTTTTGGCCGGCTGGTCCACTGCCGACCACTACCATGTCATAGGATCGCATAGAAGATCTCGAGTATCTGTTTCGTCGGTGCGTAGTGTCTACGATATCGCGGTAAGTCCTACCTACCAAGAAAATAGAAGAAGTGTGAGGCCGAGTTTGGGATTACGGATCCACAGCTCGATCACATCCCATTCAGGTAGACGCGATGGCGCTGTCGTAGCCACTTGAATAGGAGACGGATGAGTTGTATGGTAAGAACCATGTCTCGGAGTCATATCATCAGATGGTCCATCGGGATCGGTCTCGTGGTGAGCGTGAGTGTGTGGTGGTCGCTCTCCCAGGCCGGCACGATCGGAGATGGGCGTGTTGCGATTGCGCCTGCAACACCCAACCCAATGACCGCTTCGACTCTCACCGCAACGGATGCGGCGATGAGGCCGATGCTGCCCGCAGCCGTGCCAGTGGAGAACGGATTAGTCCTGCGGTCCATTCCGACTGTGTCGAAACCGATTTCCCTGGGCGGGACGACGCTCATGCCCTATATCGGGGCCGGGTTCGGTGGCGGCTATGCGACGGAGTTTGATCGTTCGCTCAATACTCCGCCATCTGCTTCCTCCGGCTCCGTCAATGGTGGACTCAAGAATCTGTTCGGGCAACAGCTGGTTCCTAATGAAGTCCAGCTGGGCATTCGTTTTCCCTTCTAGGTTGCTTTTATCACCGATCATTCCCTCAGACAAAATCGGCTTCTGTTTGTCAACTCAAAGCTATAAAGTGGAGGAGTTTGTGAAAGAGGGGTATCGTCTTCTACTGGTCGACAAAGACGGTGTACTGGTCAGTGAGTTTCAATTGGCGGAGAACGACCTGGCTCATCCGGAAGCCTTTGTCGCAGCGCTAAGAGAATCGATTGAGTCAGTCGAGGAAGAAGAACCTTGAAGAGATGATTCAGGCACGTGTCCGGACGACGACGTGGGCAATCACTTACCCACGTCGTCTCGCTCACGGTCAGTTACCCACTTTCAGCAGCCACCCATCGGCCTTGTCACAGTCATTGGGTCCTTTGGCGTAAATATCGACGCGGATGAACGAGCCTTTGACGGTGGCGGGAATCTTCCCTTTGACCAGATAGCCGTTATTGATGGTGGTGACGGTCACCGGCACCTTTTCTTCTTTGATCTTCACCGTAATGCGCTGGGGATTGGTTGTTTTGGAGGCGAGGAACGAAAATTCCGATTTCGGCGCCACTTCAACATTATTCTTGTCCATCGAGAATGGGGGAGGCGTGAAAGCCGAGAAGATCACGTCGGTACAGGCGTCATAGCCGCTACTGATATTGGGACTTGCGTCGTAGGCCCGGGCTTGACCGACGGCACCGCACACTCCTACTGCAACAACGAGCCGAAGAATAGTTCGCAGACTCACGGTTAGGCCTCTCTCTATGATGGTTGACTGGTTGAGTCAGCACTGACAACGCGGCGATATTTTGTACGTCTGAAAGAGAAAAAACAACCCCCCCTTCCACCCGTGTCTCAGCACAATGGCCCACGGTTGCCTTCGGTTGTTCCATCCACAGGGATTCTGCAAAAGCCGGCTCTACCGACAAATACACGCCCCCCCTGTAATCAATGCGAAGGAGGGGGGTTGCCTGGAGCAATAAATAAGCGTACAAGCCTCGTCCTAGAGTCGGGACCTCACGACACGAACAAAACCCTCTATGGCTCTATTCCATAAGATCCCATTCGTCGTTTCTGCCTGTCGATGTCGTCATTCTTTTTGGATTTACACACCAGTTGTTACCGAGCACTGTGTTTCTTCGGTCGACCTGTAAGGTGTGACCAATGCCGCGCAACGACCAAGCCGTACGGCAACTGATTGTCCTCAAGAAGCTGGAATCGTCGCGACTAGGGCTCACGCTGGAACAGTTGGCCGAAGGGCTCGATCCCTCTGCCACCCGTCACCCCCGGACGCTGCGCCGGGATCTCGAGGCCATCGAATCCGCCGGCTACCCTCTGCTGACGGAGCGGATCGACGGCCGCACGCGATGGAAACTCCTGGACGGAGCGCGCCAGACTCCGGCCCTTCGGTTCTCCCCCACCGAACTGATGGCCCTCACCCTGAGCCGCCGGCTCGTTGCCCCGCTCGAAGGCACGGCCGTGCATGCCTCTCTTCAATCGGCCCTGAGCAAAGCCTCAGCCGCCTTGCCTCCGGAAGGGCTTGCGCTGGTCCAGCAACTTGAAGGCACCTTTTCAGTGGGTCTTGGCCCCCATAAGCGATACAAACAGCACCGTGACATTGTTGAGCGTGTCACCCATGCCATCACCGATAAAAAGCGTATTCAGATGCGGTACGACTCCGCTTCCCGCGGGCGCGTGACCCGCCGCGAAGTCGATCCCTACCGCCTCTGGTATGCCTCCGGCGGACTGTATCTCATCGGCTATTGTCATTTACGGAAAGAGCCGCGCATGTTCGCGGTCGAGCGCATCAAATCCGTCACGCCGACCGAGTTGCCGTATCAGATCCCGCTGCACTTCGATTTCGATGCCTTCGTCGAGGACTCGCTCACCGTCATGCGCGGGCGGCGCATCGACCTCGAGCTGGAGTTCGATAAGCCGACGGCGGCCTGGGTCAAAGACCGCATGTGGCATCCAAGTCAGCAACTGAAGCGGGTGGCGGGCGGCCGGATGCGCATGGTGCTGGCTGTCGCCGACAGCCGAGAACTCATCGGGTGGATTCTTAGCTTCGGCAACGGCGTGCGGGTGGTGAGTCCAGACTCCTTGCGCACGGCGGTCAAGGAAGAAGCCAGAAGAATTCTAGCATCTCAATGACCTCGGATGTCATGGCGGGCGTCGAAGGGGAAAGGATGGCAGGCCGCCATCTCACGCAAAACGGAGCGGAAAAGCGACCCGGTCGAAAAATAGTTTAGGAGTGGACCTTGGATGTCACGGTCGTCCGGTATCCTATGCGCGATGAAACCGACGGCGAGGAGGCGACGATGAGACCCAGGGTGCTGTTGATCATGATGCTCTTGACGTGGGCCACAACGAGCCATGCCGACCTCGGCTTCGATGAGCGGTACGAACGGGACTACAACATCTTCACTCCTGTGAACAAGTATGCGCCGGACAATCCGCTCAATCCGGTCAATAAGTACGATCCGAACAGTCCGTTCAATCCGATCAACCAATACGACCCCGGGAATCCGGCCAACCCAATCAATCAATACAATCCGAACAATCCCTTCAATCCGGTGAATCAGTATCATCCGGACAATCCGCTGAACCCAGTCAACAAGTACGACTCCGGCGTGCCGTTCGGGCCATTGGATGGAAGGAATGGGCGAAGGACCGGAGCATGGTGATGCTGGAACCGAGACGGATCGACGGCTCAACTCCCGGCGTCGGCTGCGTGGAGCACATACTGCAGTTCGCCTTGGAGGCCAAGCCGGTCCGCCCAGTTCCAGAGATAGGCACGATCCAGCTGCAGGCGCGGATTTTTGACGATGCTGATCACATCGTCAAAGTCTCGTGGTCGACTCGCTCGCAATTTCATGAGGACGAGGTCTTCGGGAGAGCTCATCCAGAGCGTCAAACCGTGAACATCGACGGCGCGGCGCCGATCAAGCACGGCGCGATCAAAAGGCCCCAGTGAATAGACGAGGTCCACAGGAAAATGAGGAGCGGTGGGATGCGTGAGTCGTAGAACGACTTCACGAGCCATCGGATTCGCATCGTGCCATGTTTGGTTGATCGCAAATCCGGCTGTGCAAAGCAGATTAAGGAACGGCTGGGGATCGTTGCATTGAGCGAGAATAAGAAAGTCGACATCGTAGGTGGCGCGTGGAGTTCCGTAGAGACCGAGTGCTAACGCTCCGATCACACAGTAGGGAGCTTCCGTCGAGGACAAGGCCCGATGGGCTGACTCGACCACCGAGAGGTAGTCGTTTTGAAACACATCCGGTGGGGTCATGATACCGACTACAAGTGTGGGACAGTCGTGCGCACGTGATCGGATTCCTCGACGATGCCACGCAGAGCCGAGATCCAGCGGTGCTGGGCCGATGACAGGCGGCAGACGGCGAGGATGCCCTCGGCAGCGGACACGGGATAGTCCGTAGAGTTGATTTGTGCCGCGCTCACGTGGAGCTTGCGCAGCCAAATCGGGGGATTCGCGGGATCGAACGCCATGGAGCGATTGTACAGGAAGCGCAGAGAAAGGCAAAGCCGGCGAATCGGTCAACTTCAATGTGCCCTTGGCGCCCCTGGATGGCAGGAGGTGACGGAGCGACACTTTAAGGTAAGTTGGGCTTCGTCGAACCATGCCGCATGGCATGCTCATCAAGATGAAAGCGGCGAGCGGACGGGAGCGGGATCAAGATGATGTACGGACGTTCAGGCAGTAGAAGAGAGAAAGGATGACGACTCGTAAAGACGTCTTTGAGCAAGAAGACGGGTGGGAAGTACACCGTATGAGCCAACTTCGCCGGTTCCGCGCATTTTCCCTGCGCGAAAAGTTGGAGGCGGTCGAGGGCATGGCCGACGTAGCCCGACGGTTTGCGGCGATGCGGCGAGAAGGAAAGTTTCAATCGAGTATACAACCGACGGTCTTGGGTGTGCAGGCATCTGATCCTTCGACTGCTGAGGGGAAGCAGGAATAGATGATAGTCCATCAGAAAGTGCCATTCACGCTGCTAAGCGTGAGAAGGATTTGTGGCTGGACATGGATTGATGCTGAAACTCCTCTCGCGTGAGGTTCGACGACGATGATGCACAGTGACCTGCCCACACCGGAATTCGACGGGCGTTTGACGAGCTTCGAAGGCGCGTGTCGAGAACAGCTGCGCCGCTGGGCACAATTGCCGCTGGAAACCATCCTACTGGCCATAGAAGAAATGGAGGAGATCGCTCAACAGTTGGGCACCGCGTCGACTGCTGAGTTCGGCGAATCTGCGCCGGGCATACGTGTATGCGAATCGGCGGTTGAGTACAGAAAGGGTGCTGCAGATCAGCAGCGCGACGACGATAAACGAGAGGGGTCATGAACGACAACACGAGGCAACATTTTACACGTTGGTTTCAGCACGCGACCGGCCATGAACCTTATCCGTTCCAGATTCGTTTTGCCTGTGAGCCGGCTCTGCCAGAATGGTAGATGTGCCAACTGGGATGGGAAGACCGCGATGGCGGTGCTGGGGTGGTTGTGGCGAAGACGATTATCAGGATGGTTGGTGAGCTTCATGGGGAAAGTGATGGTGACATAGAGGGATGGACAGTATGAGCGCAGCAACGTCTGACTTTGATCAGCTATTTGGGTATTTGACGGACAACAAGCCCTTTCCCTGGCAAAGACGGCTGTATGGCGAATTTGTGCAGAAACAATTCCGCACGAAGTGTGATGTCCCAACAGGACTCGGAAAGACGTCGGTCATCGCGGTGTGGCTTCTGGCATTGGCCCATCACGCGCGGAGCGGATCGCTTGATTGCTTTCCGCGCCGACTGGTCTATGTGGTGAATCGAAGAACGGTAGTGGATCAGTCCACACGAGAAGCGGAACGATTGCGAAATGCGCTCACAGGCAACTCCAAACTCAAGCTGGTAGCAGACGCACTACGAGCCCTTTCGATTCAACCAGAAGGCCAACCTCTTGTGATCAGCACGTTGCGCGGCCAGTTCGCAGACAATGCTGAATGGCGTAGTGATCCAGCTAGGCCTGCCGTGATCGTGGGCACGGTAGACATGGTAGGGAGCCGTCTCCTCTTCAGTGGGTATGGATGTGGCTTCAAGAGTAAGCCACTGCATGCCGGTTTTCTTGGACAAGATGTGCTCTTCGTCCATGATGAGGCCCATCTTGAACCGCCCTTTCAATCGCTCATTATGGAAATTCGTAGGGAACAGGAACGCTGCCGCGAATTTGGCGCATTCCACGTGATGGAACTGACGGCAACTTCGAGGACGGATGAAGCAGGCGAGCCCCCAATCTTTACCGCTGAAGACTTAAATGATCAGCGGGTGATTAAGCGCTTTACGGCCGGAAAGATCCTCCGACTCCATCCGGTGGAAGATAAGAAGCTGGTGCCAGAAAAGGTCGTAGAACTCGCGCTGAAACATAAGGACAGCGGTCAGGCTATCCTGGTTTTTCTGCGTGAACTCGATGGCGTCGAAAAAGTGAGGCGCAAACTAGAGAGCGCCAAGCAACAGGTCCAAGTGCTCACAGGCACACTGCGCGGACAGGAGCGAGACAGGCTAGCGAAGGAGGACCGGGTTTTTGCCCGTTTCATGCCACGGCCGGACGTCGAACCGACTCAAGGTACAGTCTATCTCGTCTGTACGTCGGCTGGAGAAGTCGGAGTGGATATCTCAGCCGACCATATGATTTGCGATCTCACGCCATTTGACAGCATGGCTCAGCGCCTTGGTCGCGTGAACCGATTTGGGGATGGCGAAGCCGGCGTTGACGTTGTGCATGTGGCATCTAAAAAGGGGAAGGATGTCTCGGAAGCTGGCAATCCTGGATTGGATAGTGGTGCAACCGATCAAGGAACAAGTCAGGTGGAAGAACATGCTGCGAGTGAGATCCCAGAAGGCGATGAATCTAAAGGGAAGAACGAGGAGCAGTCGCCGTTTGAAATAGCAATAGAGCGAACTCAGCAGTTGTTGAAAGGGCTTCCAAAACAGCCTGATGATTCTCTCAATGTAAGCCCGGCAGCGCTGCGTAACTTGCCAGAGGCAGACCGGATGGCAGCCTTTACTCCTTCGCCAGTGATCTGTCCTGCGACCGACATCCTGTTCGACACGTGGGCATTGACATCGGTTCGAGAAAAACTGTCCGGCAGGCTGCCGGTCGCGGATTGGCTGCACGGAGTGGCGGAGTGGGAGCCGCCCGAGACCTATGTTGTCTGGCGCGAGGAGGTCGAAGTGATCAAGGGCGATCTATTGGTTCGATACAGTCCCGAAGAGCTGGTCGACGACTATCCCCTCAAACCACATGAACTACTGCGGGACCGTTCCGATCGAGTCCGCAAAGAGTTGGAGAAGATTGCAGCCCGCAGTCCGGGCCTCCCATGCTGGCTGCTTGATGCGGATGGTGAAGTCCACGTGCTAACCATGGAACAACTGGTCCGCAAGGACAAACAGAAGAAACCAGCCATCGATCTGAAAGACTGCACGGTGATTCTCTCCCCCAAAGCCGCCGGGTTAAAGGAGGGAATGCTGGACGGAGACGAGCCCTTTGATGAAAACCGCAGAGACCTTTATGACGTTTCAGAGCAATGGCTCGATGACGATGGGCAGCCAAGGCGAAGGCGAACCTGGGATGACGCGGTTCCATCAAAAGGCATGCGGCTCGTGCGAACGATCGATACCTTGCTAGACGAGGAAGAGGTCATGGTGGCGGAAGATGGACAGCCTCCTCCGCGTTACTGGCGTTGGTATGTGTGGCCGAGATCCGCTGACGATGACGGCTCGCGCACGGCACGTGTACCACAAGACTTGCAAGAACATCTTCAGGCGGTTGGAAACGTCGCGTCCCAACTTGTCGCCAAGCTTGGCCTGAAGGCCCCACAGGCGAAGGCCGTCATCCTAGCGGCTCGATGGCATGATCTCGGCAAGCGTCGCGCCATCTGGCAACGGTCGATCGGCAACCACGACTATCCCCGTCAAATACTAGCAAAGTCTGGTGGCCAGATGAGGCCGATCGAGATCACCCCGTATCGACACGAGTTCGGCTCGCTGCTTGAAATGAAGCACCTTCCCGAGTTTCAAGCGCTCGACCTGGAAAATCAGGATCTGGTCTTACACCTGGTCGCTGCGCACCACGGACGGGCTCGCCCTCACTTCCCGATTGATGAAGCGTTTGATCCTGACCATCCGGACGACGAAGCCGTACAACTCGCCCGTGAGGTTCCCCGACGCTTTGCCCGATTGCAACGGAAGTACGGTCGCTGGGGACTTGCGTATCTTGAATCGCTGGTGCGAGCCGCTGATGCGTTGGCATCACAAGCGCTCGGTTCAGATGGCGTGGTGCAGCAAGCGAATGTCACGGATAAGGTATCCCGATGAACACAAACTGCGACCATACCATCCGCGTCCGCGTGGACCCGACAAACCCCGGGCAGTTCTTCGCATGCTGCGGGTTATTGGAAATGGCCGAACGTTTATGGAAAGGGGGGGAAGGGTGGTTTGAAAAAGGGATGTTTTATCTTCGCCCGTTTGGGGGTGGAGAAGAGAGGACATTCAGTTCGCTGGTGCACGAGATTTCAACGGCGCCTCTCAGGCAGATTGACCCGGAGGACGACTTCTCATCTCCAATGGAGTTGCCCTCTCCGTTCGCGCTACGGATTGATTGGTGGAAAGATGAAAGCACGGGTGGGGATCAGCTCAAGGTGTGGGCAGGAAGCATGCGAAGCATGCGGATCGCGCGAGCGATGCAAGCCACACTGAGTCGGACTGAGTTACACAACGAAGGGTTATTTGATTACGGTGCCGTCGTGTATGACCCCCAAGAACCAGACAAAAAGGTGGAGCCCTTCTACTTCGATGCCCGTCGTGGATCGAATGCACTGGCGCTGGACATCGGCTTCATGCCTGACGCACTCAGCATGACTACGATGGCCTATCCGGCCGTGGAATTTCTGTGCCTTGTGGGGCTTCAACGCTTTCGGCCGAAGCAGACAGACACAAGGCGCGTCTGTGAATACTTCACCTGGAATGTGCCCCTGACGACGCAACCGGCATCCTTGGCTGTCGTTGGCCTGTTACCGTTCGTCGGCAGCCGAGGCTATCGTTTTCAGATTGCCTTCCGTACAGATCAAAAGAAACACAAGGCTTTTACCACAGCGAGCCCTATCGAAAGGAGCGAACCATGAGCGACGTTCTGTCGAAGCATGACACATGGTTGGAAAACAACGGACCAGCCGCATTGGTTATCCGCGAATACCTGATGCCGGTGGAAGGGCATGACAGCGTTATCTTTCCAGCGACCTTTGCAGCCGGTGATGGGTTCCCCGGGGGGTACAACATTGACACATTCTCGGACGGTAGCAATGTGTGTTTGATCGACAGTGTGGGCTCGCAAGCTAACCGGATCGAGCCGCTGTTCGCCACGAACGGCTACGCAGGTTTGGTGCCGCAGATCGTCATCAAGGCTGGCGAGAAGCGGGTGAACCTCCTTGAAGCCGGACACCGCGCGGGTGATGCGATCATTCGCTGCTCAGCTTTACAGGAAGAGTTGCAATCTGCCTTCAAGAAGATGATGAACGGTAACGCCGAGCCATTGACCAATGTCGCGCCAACTTCAATGGTGTTCGGTGTGTGGGATTCCCGCGACACCCAAGCGAAGCTGCCTCGGCTTCTCTCGTCATCCATTCGCGCTTTTAATGTACGAAAACTAACCCGATCAGCTCAATATGTTCCGGCAGTCGAATATGTGAACGAGGGCCTGCTAGATCCACCCTCCGATCAAAAGACAAAAGATGCCTATGCCATGCGAGGGTTTATCCACGTTCCGGCTGCAGGAACGCATGGCGGTGTCATTGCCACGGATGGCATCCGGCGCGATGCGACGCTACACCTTGCCGCCTTGCGCCTGCTGACTGTAGACCAGGATAAAGAGAAGACGCTCGCCTTGCGTCGGTACGTGTTGGGACTCGCTCTGACGGCGTTCACTTATCCTCCAATTGGGTATCTCCGGCAAGGCTGCAATCTCGTGCTCGATCCGGAGAAGAAACGGGAATGTAAGGTGGTCTTTTATGATGGGACACGCGACGAGGTGCCGGTTACGCACGAGCATGCTTTGGATTACACCAAGGCAGCAGCGAAAGAGTTCAGGATAGATCCGGAGCGCAAGATTGACTTCACAAAGCTTCCCGACCGTGAAGTCGAGTTCGACAAGGAACGAGCCAAGAAAGATGTGGCCGGCGATGATACCGGTGATGGGGGGAAGAAAGCGAAAGGGAAGAAGGCAAGGTAGAGAGAGGCGCTGCATGTCCACACAACTCTGCATATCTATCCGACTTCTCGATCGCAGGTTTCACGGTCGCAAAGACCGACGTGCACCTGAATGGCCGCCGTCACCGCTTCGCGTGTTTCAGGCGTTGGTTGCTGCGGCCGCGAGACTGGGAATCAAGGGCCTTGTTGCCGATGGTGCTCGATCAGCCTTGGCGTGGCTCGAACGACAGACGATTCCACCCCTGGTCTTTGCTCCCTCAGCTTCTTTGTCCAGCCCAAATGGGAAGCGTCATGGCTACCGACTTTCGGTGCCCAACAATGCAATAGACATCGTGGCGAGAGCATGGGCTCGTGGGACCTATGCTGGGACGGGAGATACCGATCCCGCCACTCATCGCACAATGAAGCCTGTCGAGCCAGCGTACCTGCTTGACGGCGACACCATTCATTACCTGTGGCCTGTTTCTAACCCCATTTCCGCTGAGGACAAGGTCCAAGCTGAGACGTTGACGAAGATTGCGAACCATGTTGTCGCGCTTGGTTGGGGCATCGACATGGCCGTCGGGCATGCGGCGGTGCTGTCCGATGAGGAAGTCATAGCACTCCGTGGTGAACGATGGATACCTGGAAGAGAAGGAGTCGAAGAAGGGCTTCGCGTGCCGACGTGTGGGACGCTCAACTCACTCATTGTTCGACATGAGCGTTTTCTCAAGCGGGTTCGTCCGAACGGGACCTTCGATCCGACACCGCCTTTGCCCGAGTCCGCCTATAGGAAGGTCGAATATCGCCGAGCAACTGAGCCTGCCCGGAGATCCATCGCCGCATTTTCGCTTTTGAGGCCAGATGCCAGTGGCTTCCGGCCATTTGATCCCGTGCGTAGCACCCTCACCCTTTCTGGGATGATGCGGCATACAGTGACAAGCGCAGCTCGTGGAGCTGGGTGGTCTGAGTCTAAGATAGCTGCTTTCGTCCTTGGGCATGGGGAAGCCAAAGGCGAAAATCATGTTTCTGTAGGATCTCGACGATTCGTCTACTTGCCGATTCCCAGTATAGAGGGACGTGGTGAAGGCAAAGCACGAGTCATCGGGAGCATTCGCCGGCTCATGCTGACCACATTCATCGAGGCTTGCGAAGAAGAGATTGGATGGGCGCGGCGGGCCTTGTCCGGGCGTGACCTGATTGACGAACAGACGAGACAGTCTGTTGCGCTCTTGTCATTATTGCCTGCGAGTGAAAAGATCGTCCGCTGTTACGTTGAACCGTCCACCACGTGGGCAACCGTCACCCCCGTGGTGTTGCCTGGCTATGATGATCCTCAGCATTATCGGCGTCGCTTGAAGAACGGCGTCGATGCTGACGAGCAAAATAGGCTACTCGAACGGCTCACCGAACGAACCGATGGTTTGTTGCGCAAAGCCATTGTCCAGGCTGGCTTCTCAAAAGAATTGGCGGATTATGCGGAACTTGAATGGCGCAAGGTTGGGTTTTGGGCGGGTACTGATCTTGCCGATCGGTATGGTGTGCCTGATCACCTCAAGCGTTATCCGCGATTTCATGTGAGGCTTCGCTGGAAGGATTCACAAGATAGGCCTGTTGCTATACCAGGCCCTGTCTGTCTCGGTGGTGGGCGTTTCTATGGGTTAGGCTTGTTTGCTGCTGAGTAGATACCGTACCGGTTCTCGGCCATTCCTCCCACTTCGGCCTCGGGCAGTTCGTGCCGGTGGATGAAAGCGCGAGGGGAAAGGCGTGAAGGGGTACGTTCATCAGAGCAGGTCTTTGAATCGTTTCGGGGGAGATATCGGCGGCGTCGAGAATCTGTTTGAGTGTGCCGGGTTTGATGACGTGATGGCGGGGGATAATGACGAGATGTTTGTCGTCGGTCATCGAGATATGTTTGCCTTTGCGAAAGATGTAGAAGCCGGCGCGTTTAAGGGCTCTCACGACGCGTTCATGAGAGACCTGGGGGAGCTTGGTCATACGCTGACTTCGACGGTCCTCAGCTTCTTCAAGCGTTTGTGGTCTTCGATGCTTGCGAGATACGTCTTGATGGCATCCTTAATATTGTCCAACGCTTCTTCTTCGGTCTCGCCTTGGGAGACGCATCCTTTGAGGGTCGGGCAATACACGACGTACCCGCCCGCTTCGGGATCTGGTTCCAGAACGATGGGATATTCCATATGCACCTCATAGGTCCGATGATCGGTGAATTATAGCATAGGGATCTTGGTAAACCGTGCTGTGAGTGAGCACGACCTTGTTCTTTGACAACTGAATAGCGGAAGGAGGGTGTGATGAGTCTCGAAGTTGGTGAGACGCCTCTCTCGGTGGCGGAGGAGCCGCTGCTCCCTGTACGGATGCTGAACGAGTTTGCCTACTGCCCACGCTTGGCTTACCTGGAGTGGGTACAAAGCGAATTCGCCGACAGTGCCGACACGGTGGAGGGGCGGTTCCACCACCGGCGTGTGGATACGGCGCCGCAAAGAGCCGCTCGTGAGAAAGACGATCAGGACGAAGATACGACCATCCATCAACGCTCGGTTTGGTTGTCATCCGAACAACTGGGCATCACGGCCAAGATCGATCTCGTGGAAGGGGTCGGCCATACGGTCGCGCCCGTCGATTACAAGCGCGGCAAGCGGCCCCATGTGGAGAAGGGCGCATGGGAGCCTGAGCGCGTGCAGGTGTGTGCGCAAGGGCTCATTTTGAGAGAACACGGGTATGAGTGCGACGGCGGCTTTCTCTATTTTGTCGGATCGCGAGAGCGAGTGGCCATCACGTTTGATCAGGAGTTGATCGAGCGTACGTTGGAGCTGATCGCGGGCATGAGACGGATGGCGAGAGGCGGCGAGATGCCGCCTCCGCTGGTGGATAGTCCCAAGTGCCCGCGTTGTTCTCTCGTCCGTATCTGTCTACCGGACGAGATCGGATGGCTGCGACATCATACGGATGATGAGCAAGCAACCTCCACGATCCGGCGATTGCTGCCTTGCCGACACGATGCCTTGCCGTTGTATGTGCAACAGCCTGGCGCACGGGTAAGCAAACAAGGCGATTGCCTCAGAGTGATGGATCACGATGAAGTGCTGGCGGAAGCCAGGCTGGTGGAAATCTCGCATCTTGTGCTCTTTGGAGCCGTGCAGGTCAGCACGCAAGTGGTGCAGGAACTCTGTCGACGAGAGATTCCTATCTCATATCTCTCCAGCGGCGGATGGTTCTATGGGATCACGACGAGTCTCATGCATAAGAACGTCGAATTGCGACGCCGTCAATACGCCGCGGCGGCGAGTCCCTCGTTCTGCCTCAGGCTCGCAACTCGGTTCGTGCAAGCAAAAATCGCCAACTGTCGAACGATCTTGCGGCGAAATCACGCGGCTGCGCCGGAGACGGTGTTATTGGACCTCAAGCGGGATCACGTGCATGCGTCTCAGGCGCAGTCCCTGGAGGAGCTACTCGGCATCGAAGGAACAGCCGCCCGCCGGTACT
Organism: Nitrospira sp.; assembly: GCA_037445435.1. Lineage (GTDB taxonomy): Bacteria > Nitrospirota > Nitrospiria > Nitrospirales > Nitrospiraceae > Nitrospira_D. Next base: position 20,921 of record JBBIKN010000044.1, read on the forward strand.
TTGCTGAATTTAAAGGAATGTTGAAGAGTGAGGGGTTGTCGGATTTTGATTTCGCCGGGAGAAATCGTCGGCCACCCAAGGACCCGGTTAATGCACTCCTTTCCCTGGCATACGCGATGCTGGCGCGGGAGTGGACGGTGACGCTGCATGCGGTCGGGCTGGATCCGTACCTTGGGTTCTATCATCAGCCCCATTATGGAAGACCGGCGCTGGCGCTCGACGTGATGGAGGAGTTCCGGCCGTTGATCGCGGACTCCGCAGTGCTGACGGCGATCAACAATGGTGAAGTGCGATCGGAAGACTTCATCAGTCGTATGGGCACCGTCGCGTTGACACCGGAAGGCCGACGTCGCTTCATCGAGACGTACGAGAGACGGATGGGCCAAGAGATCACGCACCCGGTCTTCGGATATCAGGTGAGTTATCGGCGCATCTTGGAAGTGCAGGCACGGTTGCTCGGCAGATATCTGTGCGGCGAGATTCCGGACTATCCGTCTTTTACCACACGTTGACCGATGCGACGGCTCTATTTTGTGACGTATGATATCCGCGATCCGAAGCGGTTGCGCCGTGTTTTTAAGACGATGAAAGGGTTCGGCGCCCATCTGCAGCTCTCGGTGTTTCAGTGCGAGCTGCCGGAGATCGACCTGGTGAGGATGAAGGCGGCCTTGACAGAGATCATCGATCAGCGAGAGGATCAGGTTCTCATCATCGACTTGGGTACCACAGACAGCAATCCGGTCAAACGCATCGAGTCGATGGGGATCAAAGCCGAACTGGAGGAACGTCGGGCTCGTGTCGTGTAACCTCCGCCGATGGCCGCGCGAGCGCTCCTATGATGGCGCAGGATCGCTCAGCGCTCGCGGAATGAAACCGAAACGAACAGACAATCAGGGACAAGAACTGATCATGAGAGGAGGTGAGGGTCCAAGGTGCAACAATCTGTCGGCCGATTGAGGCGAACTGCTCGCAACGTGCTCCGAAACACCTTGTTTACACAACCATTTGGGTGGGAGCTATTTCCACGGCAGTGATGCCGTGGCCCCATTGAAGCTGCGCGGCCTGTTGAGCGGCAAGCTTGTTGCCGGTCATTTCCACGGCAGTGATGCCGTGGCCCCATTGAAGCCTCTACCAGCGACAGATCAAAGTAACTGCCGGGGATATATTTCCACGGCAGTGATGCCGTGGCCCCATTGAAGCCGCCTCAAACCCGTTGAGAGCTACCGTCACAGCTCCATTTCCACGGCAGTGATGCCGTGGCCCCATTGAAGCACGCAAGATATCGAGGATATGCCGGAAGTCCTCCCGCCGATTTCCACGGCAGTGATGCCGTGGCCCCATTGAAGCTACCCGACGAGGTGGCCGGTCTGCGGCAAGCGCTCATATTTCCACGGCAGTGATGCCGTGGCCCCATTGAAGCGAGAAGAAATACCCGGCGCCATCGATCGTTGAACGATATTTCCACGGCAGTGATGCCGTGGCCCCATTGAAGCCTTACTGGGACAACTCGCTAAATATCTGCAGATGGCATTTCCACGGCAGTGATGCCGTGGCCCCATTGAAGCGACCCGTGCCCCGTCGCGAGCACGATCGACGTGTCCCCATTTCCACGGCAGTGATGCCGTGGCCCCATTGAAGCGCCACCGGCAGCTATGTTCGCCGAGGACTCGATATAATTTCCACGGCAGTGATGCCGTGGCCCCATTGAAGCCTCATCGACCGGGGCATCGTCCCGACCTACCATTGCGATTTCCACGGCAGTGATGCCGTGGCCCCATTGAAGCCGGTATCTCATGTCCGCTCCTTCAGCATGCCCATATGATTTCCACGGCAGTGATGCCGTGGCCCCATTGAAGCATGGTAGCGATTGCGACGGGGCTTGGTCCCCTCATGATTTCCACGGCAGTGATGCCGTGGCCCCATTGAAGCTTCTAGGTCTACATCGAAGATGTCGCTCGCTCCCGTAATTTCCACGGCAGTGATGCCGTGGCCCCATTGAAGCTGGAGCCCTTGCACGGAGGTCGCCGCCGAGACGGCGATTTCCACGGCAGTGATGCCGTGGCCCCATTGAAGCTTTTATGAAGACATATCGGAGCGTGTGTACGTACATCATTTCCACGGCAGTGATGCCGTGGCCCCATTGAAGCTAACCGCTTCTCTCCTGCCCCGCTGTGCCGATCCAGATTTCCACGGCAGTGATGCCGTGGCCCCATTGAAGCTTCTTCACATCGTAGTTACACGCCACCACGAATCGGATTTCCACGGCAGTGATGCCGTGGCCCCATTGAAGCGGTTGCATGGGGTGAAACGCCGCGTGCTTCCCGGAGATTTCCACGGCAGTGATGCCGTGGCCCCATTGAAGCATCAATTTGGGCATCCAACTCGTTGCCCAGAAAGCTCATTTCCACGGCAGTGATGCCGTGGCCCCATTGAAGCGACGTACTCAGTGAGGCGGCGGTCGCCAGTGGTATGATTTCCACGGCAGTGATGCCGTGGCCCCATTGAAGCGAGTTCACGCTTGCTCTTGTGCACCTTCAGCTTGACCATTTCCACGGCAGTGATGCCGTGGCCCCATTGAAGCGTGAGCTCGATCGTGTCATTAGACGTGGGGTGCGTGATTTCCACGGCAGTGATGCCGTGGCCCCATTGAAGCGTAGGTGACGGCAAAATTCTTCCCTTCTGTCCAAGGATTTCCACGGCAGTGATGCCGTGGCCCCATTGAAGCGGGGAGGACCAGATATGCACCGAGACGCTGGATACCAATTTCCACGGCAGTGATGCCGTGGCCCCATTGAAGCTTAGCCGTTACGCAGCCAGTTCAGCAATTTGCCGACGATTTCCACGGCAGTGATGCCGTGGCCCCATTGAAGCTCAGCGCAAGCTCCCAATCAAAGCGGCTATGTTTCAATTTCCACGGCAGTGATGCCGTGGCCCCATTGAAGCTTGAATGCCTGGACCGCGGCGAGGTAGTGCTTTCGCGATTTCCACGGCAGTGATGCCGTGGCCCCATTGAAGCCTGCGCGCGCAAGGTGTAGGCGGTGGACGCCGGATCAATTTCCACGGCAGTGATGCCGTGGCCCCAT
>JBBIKN010000045.1:0-21041 GCA_037445435.1 Nitrospira sp.
AGATGGCATCGATGAAACGCTCGCGTTCGTCGATCGCGCCGTCCTCGCGCAGCGTATTGGCTCACCTGCGTGAGCACCGCTCGCAGCACCTCCCGTTGACACCACTGTTGGAAACGGCGATGGACGGTTTTGTAGTTGGGAGAGCATTGCGGGAAGAACTGCCATTGCGCCCCGGTGTTCAGAATCCACAGCACGGCCTCCAAGACGGCTTGTGTTGGGACCGGTTTGCGGCCAGGACGACTGTCCGGGATTTGTTCTTCGGGGACGTGTTCCCGAATCCGTTCCCATTGATCGTCGCGCAGCCGCAGCATGTCTGGACGTATACGGATGGGAGTTCATGCCGTCAACTATTTTGAAATAGGTTCTACTGAAAACCTCGTTACATGAGGATCTCCGGTTTTATGCAATAACCACACGTACATGGATAGAGTCAGAGAACCATATACATGCACTCCCCATCCGATCCTCAACAGAAGACCATACTTGTACGAGAGCTACCACTAGGAGCTTCACTAGTCGCGGTCACGGCCATTCAGTTTCCATCACGACTTCTCGGCTGGCTGAAACATTTCCAGAAGATGATGGCCATCTCCCTCGTTGAGCTTCAAGCGACGGGAAAAGCCATATCTGACTTCCACAGACTGCGAGGGAAAGAGGACGGGGGATGTTAGGATCTTTTGAAGTACGTTCGGTTGTCCAATCACCGCACCTCAGACCGATCAGATGCAGGATTTACGCGGGATGCAGGACTTACGCGGAAGGTAGACTGACTTGCAAAAATTATTACGGCGTGTGCCAAGTGGCTACGGACGTATTCACGCTCACAGGCTCCAGACGATACCGCTGCTCATAACATCTAGAAGGCCCAGTATCGAGATGCTCCGAATACCAGACGACACCCCACGAGAAACAGTTCGCCGTGAGACTCGATAGGTATACTTTTCGTCCACCGTACTTCAAACAAACTCAAGGAACATTCCCAACGAGTTTCAGCAACATGAAGTTCCAACAGTTGCCGCCTTCGAGGCCGACTCCCCATCAACACAAGGATTCCATGCTCGCTCCTGTTGATGCAGTACACCTCGCCCTGTTCAATGGTCACCTGCTCGCCATTGAGCGATTCGCATAAGCTGTAGGCGCATACCTTTTGCTCGTTGACCCGCACCTCTCGTCTTCGCGAGGGGCATGAAGTCTCCGCATCTTGACAGGCACCGATCACAGCGGCCTTCGTATTCAGATTCGCCACGCGGCGTCTAGGTGATTCAGGGATGGCTTCCTTTGGTTCAATATTCATGATGCCTCCAAGGATCAATTCAAACGATACCCCTTTAAAGCAAAGCAAGTGTCGTACCTATAGAGCACTTTCATGAATGTGCCTATTGATGCTATGAATCCTCTTCAAGCTCCGTTTGGGAAACGTATTGAAACTGAACAGCGAAGGGATATTGATTCATCATTCCGATGTATTGTGATGATAGATTGTTGATTCTAAATATGCTTTAAATGTGAATGAAAAACCATACATGGCAGAAGATATGTCCTTCACCAGAATGTAGGACTCAGGAGGTGTTGACCCCACTCATGCGGAATTAGCCGATCGGCTCACATGTTTAGTTCAAAATCTCGTAAGGGAATAAGACTGCCAAGATCAGGAGATTGAATCATCCCTGATAGTCGACGCATATTTGCGAGGCCAGGCATGGAGCCGATCAAGCAACTCTGCACGATCAGCTCAACTTCTCCACTCGAAGGCCGAGCAAGCGGATGGGTTTTCGATGAGGGTTCTCACGCCGATCGAGAAAGGGCAGCATCAATTTCAGGGCCTCCCGCCTCAAGATTGTTTGCTCGTCGGTCGCTATCGCCAAAGTATGGGCGCGTGACTTGGTCACAAAATCCGCAAAGCGAACGGTCAGCACGACGGTCCGAAACGAATGAAAACCCTCATGATGCAGACGATCAATCACACCTCGAACAAGCTCGTCGAGTTGGTTGAGGAGTGTCTGGCTGTCGAGCGTATCGGAGCCGAACGTTGCCTGCTCCCCGATGGATTTTGGTTCCGTATATTCTTCAAGGGGTGAGTCGTCTCGTGCACGAACTTTCTCGTAGAGATCCACGCCGCGTTTCCCCAGGAAGACTTCGAGCTGATGAATGGTCAATGCTCTCAGATCTGAGACGATCTTGATGCCCTTTGCCTTCAGGAAGCCTTCTGTTTTAGGTCCGATGCCCGGAATCACTCGGATCGAGAGTGGTGCGAGAAATGCCTCGGCCTCTTTCTCGTGTACGACTGTGAGTCCGTCAGGCTTCCGCCATCCAGAAGCGATTTTGGCGATCAACTTATTCGACCCGATGCCGATTGAAGCTGTCAGTTGTTCCTCCGCATGGATCTCCTCTTTCAGACGGCGACATACGCGTTCCGCTTCTTCATAGGACCCTGTCCAGCTCACATCGCCGTACGCTTCATCGATACTTGCTTGTTCCACATGAGGAATGAAGCGCCGTACGATTCGCATCACTTGCCCCGAAACCCGTGCATACTTTTGCATGTCGACCGACACAAAGGTCACCGGCGGCTTCCCCGCCCGACGAGCGGCCTCGGACAAGCGCCACGCGGTGGAGATCGGCGTCGCCGAGTGAATGCCGTAGGCACGCGCCAGATAGTTCGACGTGGCGGCAACCCCCCGCCCTTTCCCGCCCAACGGATCGGCGCCAACGACGAGGGGAACCCCACGAAAGGCTGGTGTATCCCGCTCCTCAATCGCGGCAAAGAACGCATCCATATCTAAGTGAGCGATAATTCTATTCACATTGCCCATCTTCTGGTGGACAGATGACCATCAAACAGTTGACAAAACTCAGCGATCAGGAGACCTGCGGGACCACTCTGTCATTTTCACCATAGCTTTTCGTGCCGGGAGTGACGTACAATTGACTCGCCATTGAGGGAAAGAAGACCGCGTGATTCACGCGATTGTTGCTAATAAGCCAGAACATCAACGAGGGGAGGCAAGTCGTGGGTTTTCGTTGGTTCAATATCATCGGATTTCTGATGTTGCTCTTTGCTCTCTTCCTAAACGAGGTCGTGTATTTTAATGTGTGGTACGATTTCAACTTCTTCTCCGTAATTGTTCCGGCTATCGTGTACCTCGGTGTCGCATTGTGGCTTTCACTCTGGGGGGGGTCCCATCCTCAAAGCGCATAATGTGTTACTTGACATTTCAATATCTGGACTGAGTCTCGAGCGTAACGTAGAGTTCGACACAATTGTAGAGAATATGTAGAGAATAATTCATTATGAGTTCTCGAACGCAGGTAAAGGCCATCACTCGAAAGGAGGCAATCCATGGGTATGAGTTTCATCAACTGGATGGGATTTGCGATGTTGGTCCTTGCGCTCATTCTAAATGAAGCATTCCTGGGGATAACCGCGTGGTATGAGCTCAACTTACCAGCAATTGTCGTGGGTATCGTGTACCTGGTTGTCGGAGTGTCATTATCAATCTGGCCCAGCCCACACGATAAGAGCGCCTGATCGATAGTCCCTCTGGTTTGCCGAATGTGGAGCGCAAGAGGTTAAGTGTGTCTTCTGCACTTTCCTACCGTGACGCTCGCTGTATTTCCAAATAGAACTCAATCGTTAAAATTAAGGGGCTGATGTAGCTACGCTCTGTTGACTTCAGCGCAGCCTTCGTCCGAGGTGAGAAAGAGGCAACTTGGCTGGGATCAAACCCGGCGAAGGCTTTTCGGTATCCTTCTCGACGCAATAGAATCGTTTCCCATGCCATGCCTGCCTGGGCCCCTTCCATCAAGAGCATCTCGAAGTGCTTGCGGTCGTCGTGTACGGGCACACCCCACTCCTCATCATGGTAGCGAACGAGATGTGGCTTATTACCGTCCCAGCCACACCCAATCTTCGTGTCTGATACGGTCATAGCATGAACTCCTGCAGCTGATGAACGCGACGGATGCTTTAGTTGGTTTCAGGATTGTAGGAGTGATCTGAATAAGAAAACAACCACGCTCCGGTCGGTCACACCCGCTGGTTTTTGAACAGTTCTGTCACGGTCTGGATGGTGTCGGCTTGGGCCGCCATCTTATCCGGGCGGTACCGTTTCACTCTCGCAAAGCGGAGCGCCAGGCCCGCTGGATAACGAGGTGATTCCTGAACGTCGCTGAACGCGATCTCAACGACTAATTCTGGTCGCACGAAGACGGTGGCGGCATCACGGGAGGTTTCGAGGGCGAGCAGTTTCTCCGTCTGCCAGCGCAGCATCTCATCGGTCAATCCTTTGAATGTCTTGCCGAGCATCACGAACTGACCGCTCCCGGGATCGCGTGCACCGAGGTGAAGATTGGACAGCCAGCCCTCTCGACGGCCATTTCCCCATTCGGCGGCAAGAACGACGAGATCGAGCGTGGTGGCTTCCTTGAGCTTCAGCCAATGAAAGCCGCGCTGACCCGCGCTGTAGGGAGCGCTGAGTGACTTCGCCATGATTCCTTCATGACCGGCCGCCAATGATGCTCGAAAGAACGCTCGTGCCTCGTGGGGATCTTTTGTCTCTATCCTGGGGACCATTGCTGAAAGGGCGACGTCGCGTAACGCTCCGATACGATACCGATACGGTTGAACGATCAACGACGTTCCGTCGAAATAGAGCGCATCGAACATATAGGGCGAGAGGGGAATTTCTTGTTGGAGCGTCGCCACGTCTTTCTGCCGGCCGAGGCGGCGCATCGTGATTTGGAATGGTTGCGGACGGCCGTCGGGCCGTAGGCCCAGCGCCTCTCCATCCAACACCGCTTCACGCACCGACAGTTGTTTCGCCCACTCGACGATTTCCGGCAAGCGCTCCGTCACATCTTGCAACTGTCTGGTGAAGATGCGGACTTCGTCGCCACCTTTGTGCACTTGGATACGGGCGCCGTCCAGCTTATACTCCCAACCTGCCTCCTCGAGCCGACTTAACGCCTCGTCCACACCCTCGGCGCTATTTGCTAACATCGGGGCGACGGGAGCGAAAAGTCTAAGCGCGAACCTGCTAAGCCCAACTGTCCCCTCTTCCAGTGCAGCTCGTGCCAGCGTGCCGATGCTCGGGGCAAACATGGAGGCTTGACGGATCTCGGACGGAGCCAGATGAGCTGCTTTGGCAATAGCCTCAAGGAGAAGGCCCTCGAGCGCACCCTGCCTGATTTCGCCGATCAAGAGTTGTGATAGAAAGCGCTTTTCATTCGGTGTCGCCCGACTGAACAGTCGACCTAGCTCAGCGGCTCGGCGGTCGGTCGAACCGGCACCCTGCTCCGCGGCCAGGCGACCGATCGCGTCATCTATGTCCTGTAGCATCAGCGGTTCTTTGGCGGCTTCACCGACGGTCATCGCCTTTTGAATGAGGCTCCATCCAACACCGATTTTTCCTTGAGGGAGCGAGCCGCTGAGATAGAAGGCGGCCAGCTCGATCTCGCGTGCATGAGCGCTACGCAGTGTGTCGGCCAATATGCGGACTTTTTCCGATTTTTTGGTCGTCGCACGGACTTGAGTCACCGCATCGACAAGCTGGGTGAGTAGCATGTCTCATTATAATCCACTCACTGCTTCCACAAGGTAGGGCCTGAAACTTTCGGCCCTGTGTCCGGCGTTAGGCCTTGTACAGAATCACACGTCTAGAGGGACCATTCCATCGACAACCCCTCTTTACGTGCAAAACATGCCAAGATGGTGATGGCCTCTGTACGATTTGTAGGGTTGATCTCCTCAGCACGAATCAACTACGATTCTCCTACTCTACCAATACAAACGGGACGCGCGTGACGTTGGAAGAAACGGTCTCCATACCGCGCAAGACGAAGAGATGGAATTCTTCTATTCGATGCAACAACTTTCATCAACCCAATCCCAACAAGAGGAGGGCAACCATGGCAGACAAGCAGTACAAGCAGCTCGGATGTCTGGATGTGCAACCATCGGGTGGCTGCGGATTCCAAGTACGAGCGGAGACAGAAGCGGAACTCATGCAACTTGTCGCCACTCACGCGAAGCAGTGCCATAAGTTGGACTCGATCCCGCCGGAGATGGCGGCGAAAGTACAGGCAGCGGTCAAGACCGTGACGGTGACGGTCTAGCCAAAACATGTCGTAGCCGACGGGGCCTCCTCTGTGCAGCTCAGGTGCCTGGGAGGCCCCACATCTCGTATCAGCGTGTTGGACCAAGGAGGAATTATGGGCTGGAAGGCGGTACTACCTATTGCAGTGCTGTTCCTGTTGAGCACGAGCGGCTGCAGCTACCTGTTTTATCCTCATGCAAAAGAATTTACTGAGAAGGCAACGGGCGCAACGGGTGTCGACACGTTGATCAATCTGACGAATATGGCGGAAAGCACGGCCAGCGCCGCCAAGGGAGGCAGGGGAGTCGATCGACCATTCGACGATCTGCACAATCAGTTCCATGCCATCGACAATAGCATTTGCTGCGTCGAGAAATCGGTGAAAGAACAGCCGGCCTATGCACTGGCCGTCACACACAACAAAGAACTTAAGACGATCTTCAAACGGCTCTGGAAATTCAAGGATGAGCAGCCTCAGCGAGATCAACACCTGGACCTCTTTGTGTCCGAACTCCAAGAGCTGCGTCAGACCCTACAAACCCTGAGATAACGTCGTGGCATCATCATCGCCGGAGCAAATCATCGAGAACCAGCGCCAGGATTGGAACCGCGTCGCCGGCGGCTGGGACAAGTGGGATCGTTTCTTCGACGAACAGATGGCCTACCTTAACCATCGGCTCGTCGCTGATGCCAGATTACGCACCGGTCTTCGAGTGCTGGACTTAGGGTCCGGCACCGGCTATCCGGCCATACTCGCTGCCCAAACAGTGCGGCCAACCGGCAACGTGATCGGGATCGACCTGGCTGACCAGATGCTCGATGCCGCCAGACGAAAAGCCTCATCCCTCGGGGTCTTCAACATCACCTTTCAAACGGGTGACGTCACGACCTTGTCGTTCGACACGGCATCATTCGACGCGGCGACTAGCCGTTTTTGCCTGATGTTCCTGCCGGAGATTTCAAAAGCGGTCACCGAGATCGCCCGCGTTCTCAAGCCCGACTCCTGGATGTCTGCCGCGGTATGGTCTACGCCTGAGAAGAACCCCTATCTGAAGATTCCGTTGGACGTCATCAAGCAGTTCATTGACTTGCCTGCTCCGGATCCGACGGCACCCGGGATTTTCCGTCTGGCGAAGTCCGGTGAGTTAGCCGGCATGTTGCAACAAGCCGGATTCACCGACATTTCCGAACAAGAATTTCTCGGAGATGTGCGATTCGCAACGGCAGAGGAATATTTCTCGAGCCTCATGGACATCGCCGCACCGATTCAAAATTTGTGGGCCCAGTTAAATCCGGCCCAACAGACGGAGGCGAAACAACGCATCATTCACACAGCCGGGCAGTATCGGAAAAACTCGGTCGTTGGGCTGCCGATCGCCGTGCGATTCGTCGCTGGACGCAAGCCCGGATGAGACATGGACGCGAAAAACAATGGCTTCAAAGACTTCATTTTGGATCAGTTGGCCGACCTGCGCAGTGTGACCGCACGCGCCATGTTCGGGGGCTATGGACTCTATCATCGAGCCATCTTTTTCGGCATCATCCATAAAGGTCGCCTCTACTTTAAAGTCACGACAGTCACGGTCCCTCGTTACAAGAACCGCGGTATGAAGCCCTTTCGACCGAATGCCAAACAAACGCTGAAATCTTTCTACGAGGTGCCAGTCGAGGTGATCGAGGACGCCGAAGCCTTGACCGAGTGGGCTTCACTGTCGGTTGATATCGGTTGATACATGCACCATGCCCAATGTTCTTTGGACCATCGGCCACTCAACTAGGCCGATCGATGAATTCATCTCGCTGCTGAACGCGCATGGCATCCGGCAGCTTATCGATGTACGTACGATTCCTCGCTCTCGCCACAATCCTCAATTCAACACCGACACACTGCCCAAGAGCTTACAACATGAAGGTCTATTGTACGAACACATGCCACGGCTCGGTGGTCTACGTAGAGCCAGGAAGGACTCGATCAACATGGGATGGCGAAATGCGAGCTTTCGCGGCTACGCCGATTACATGCAGACAGAACAGTTTCGGGAAGCCCTGGAAGAGCTTATGGCGTATGGCAGACACAAGAAGGTTGCTGTCATGTGCGCGGAATCAATGCCTTGGCGGTGCCATCGATCATTGATCGCGGACGCGTTAATGATGAGGGGCTGGGAAATCCGACATATCATGTCGGAGACAACAGCGGACCGACATCAACTCACGCCCTTTGCTGTAGTGGAGAATGACCGGTTGTATTACCCACAACCGACGGGTGGTCTTCGTTTGTTTCCATAGCTCGATTGCCATATCGACTTATTCCCTCCACACGACCTTATAGTCCCTTCATCTTGGTGCCGACAGAATCATCGCGCACGGGCTCAAGCGGTACCCGCACCCTGGATTCCTACCCGCACCATGTACGAAACTCGATTGGGTAGAACATTGACAATTGAAATATTTGAACATTGACAATTAATTGACAATATGCCACCGTTCCGGCATGAAACCTAAGCAACAAATCCTCTCATTTCTCGCTCGTCGACCGTCCGCTACAGGCGGAGAATTAGCGGCGCATCTCCGGCTCAGCCGGCAGGCCTTAAGCCTGCACCTACGTCGCCTGCTTGCTGACAATAAAATTGTAAAATCAGGAACGACCAGAGGAGCCAGTTACATGCTGGCGAATGGAGCAGGCCGACCTCTCACGTTGACTCGTTCACTCGCGACAAGGGGGTGCGACGAAGATCGCGTCTGGGATGGGGTCGAGATTCGTTTGCAGCTCAAGCGGACACTGCGACCGAACGTCCTGGCGATCACGCGCTACGCGTTTACGGAAATGCTCAACAATGCCATCGAGCATTCGCAATCCGACCGGTGCGCCATCCGATTCGTGGTCGAGCCCGCTTTCCTTTCCTTTGAGATTCGCGACCACGGAATCGGCGTGTTTCATTCCATTGCGTCTAAGCTCCATCTCCCGGATGAGGAGGCGGCGCTCGTCGAACTCCTCAAGGGCAAGACCACCACCATGCCGCAGGCTCATACCGGTGAAGGAATTTTTTTCACATCGCGAGTCGGTGATACATTTTCCTTGAAGTCCCACCGGATCCAAATCGAATGGAATCGAGTGAAGGAGGACGTGTTTGTCTCCCAACCACGTTTCACGCGGGGAACCTTCGTGCAGTTTTCGGTTCAACGTAGTGCTCGCCGGACACTGGATGATGTGTTCGGCGAATTCGCTCCTCGGGAGTATGACTACCAGTTCCAAAAGACTAAAGTACTGGTCAAGCTGGTGCAACCAGACTATGTCTCACGCTCCGAAGCCAGACGTCTTTTGGCACACTTGGAGAAATTTCGCGAAATCGTTCTCGATTTTCGCGATGTGAAATCCGTTGGACAAGGCTTCGCCGATGAAGTGTTCCGTGTCTTTGCCGACCGCAACCCCGGCATTGTGCTCCGGCACGAGAACGCGAACCCAGCCGTCATGGCCATGATTCGACATGTGAGCCCAGAAGCTGGTGCCAGCAATATGCCGAAATGATAATCAGTGAGAATACCAAGGCTTCACACTTCTGCCTGCTCCGTAGAAATTAATAAAATTGCGTGAATCGGGACACATGGAATAATCCTGAGAGAAGGTCGCAGTCTGAAGAATAGCATCTGATGTTACGGTTCCATTTGGATACTGGCTTCACCACGCATGGAACCTTGTGTCAGTCATATTGGTTGACATAGGCGCATTCTTTTTCTTTACTCACCATATGAGTAAAACGCTTTGGAACCTCTCCCTGATACGGATCATCTCAGAGACCCCTTGGTACGAGACGATCTCCAAGGCTTTCCTGGTGGACGAATCAGGGATACTCACAAAGCTGACTCAGATATAGACATCAATGCCGCCTGCTACGCGCTCTTAAACTTGGTGAGCTTCGCAAACAAGATGGCGGAGAAGGGAAGGGCTAACCCGATCACCGTTTGCGTGATAAGGAGGTCGCCGAGCTGGCTGTAGTCGGCCGGTGTAAGAATGGCCCCGGTCGCTTGGTCTTGAACTTCCCTCGTCACGACAAAAATCTCATTGAGATATTTCGTCCCGAGTTGGCTGAAGGAGAGCGCCAGATTGGTAAACGACGCCATCACGGCAAAGAAGGTGGCTTTCAGATTGGCAGGAGCCGAATTCGCGATCCAGGCCAACATCGGAATCATGGAGATCTGTCCGAGCGGTGATTCCAATGCCGTATCGACCAAGGCGATGAACCGAGCATCGACGACTCCGCCGGTCATCCTTGCCGTCCATTCGTGCAGACCGTAGTACATACCCACGATCGGAAGAGAGAGGATGGTCCCGACGACGGTTAGAAAGCCGACCACATACATGATCGAACGTTCGGCCATAAAACGCCGAAAAGCGAACATCCCCACCAAGGCTAACACGCCGCCGATCAAGGAAAGCACTGAGAGGAATTGTTGATCGAATTTCAGCTGATCGATCATCCACCAGGTCGAGCCGGGGCCGGGGCCTGGAATCGCCCGCAGCGCGAAGATGACCGCCGCGGTCCCGACCAACGTGAGCCGTTTATCGGGCTCCAATTCCTGAACAAGCCTCGCCATCAAGAACAGCACGATGGCCATAGAGCCGACAAACACGATTTCCTCACGGTAAGGAAATCGGCCCAGTCCAACCGTCAATGTGAACAGGACAAAGGCTGAGCTTCCGCCGAGGATCCACCAATTCGGTTTCGTCGGTTCGTCCTCCGCATCCCGCACATTGACCATTTGCCGTGCCTGCTCAAGCGAGAATCCTTGTTGAACGAGTTGCCGTCGTTGTCGGCGTTTCAACCCCCAAGCCAGTCCGACTCCGGCCACCGACACAACAGGAATCACCATGGCCATCAGATAGATGTTCTTGTATAACCGAACGAGTTCAGCCTGCGGCAGCCCTTCGGTTCCGGTGAAAACATACACATTGACCAACGCCACAAGGATGCCGCCTCCGACAATGGCAACCCGACCGAGCGTCTGCATGGTCGTGTGCATGAGCTTGCGCGTTTGGTCATCGAAGGGTCGGCCCTGATCGTCAACACGGGGGACGGCCTCGACCGTCATGGCGTCCGCAACGGCGTCTTGAATGACGTACCCGATGGGGGCGAGCAGAACACTGATGACATACCAGACTTCTGCGGGTAGGATGGCCGTCATCGCCTCACGATTGCCGATCAACAGGGCCATGATGCCGAGACTGATCGCCAGCAGCCCTGCCCCTAGCCCAACAAGCCAGCTCTTCCACCGCCACAACAGATCGACCGTATGGCCGATCGGCATCTTCAAGGCCCAAGGAATCCCAGCCCAGAATCCAAGGGCAGCCAAGAAAGACGCGGAGAGACCGAGGTAGTCCTTGACGAAGAAAGTCCCGACGATGCCGGTGAGACCGGAGATACCGTAGGCCACATAGACCATGAGCGGCGGGAGATAGGAGAGCCGCATCTCACGGCCGAGAGAGAGGATGTTGCGATCGATCCAGGCGATCAGTGTATTCAGCATCGTGCGGTTAAAATGGATACGCCGCTGTCGTCCTGGAGGGCATCTTCCGTAATCCAGCCGAAATTCTTGTGCTCTACAGAAAAAGCGATATCACGCATCTGTTGACCGAGCGATCCACTCGGAAGAAGAGACTTAGTCACCTACTACCACCCTTCACTTAACCCCTATGGGCCACCACTGACACAGTGGCACAAAAAACCGACCACACTCATGTGTACGTGCCACATAGTGGTCGATATCCTCGTCGGTGGCAAGACCTGTCTTTGTATATTCCTCTCTCAGCACTTCGGCCGACTCAGCCATCACGCGCGCGATCGGCGGTTCAGCCGCACACAAATGCATCCGGTTTCCCATGTGCGCAAGATCAAATCCGGCTCCTTCAACTTTTTTGCGGCAACGTCAGTCCGTAAGCAGAGTCCAGACCGGCGTCCGCAAACATCTTACAGATGGCTCCGTTGACCCGCTGTACCGCAGCGTCGCGCCCACCGATGTCGAGAGCGGCGCGTTCCAGGAGAGCGATCGTCTCCGTCGCCGATGCTTCGAAGAGCCGGCTGTTGTGATCCATTCCGGTGAGGGACACCGATTGAGGAGACGACAACTCCCCAGCCGATCGGACCGCCAACATGCCTTCTCGACGTTTCGGCGGTTCAGCCGGATTGTCTAGGCGCTGACTGTAGTCGGCGACCGACGTCGGATCAAGTCCCGAAGAGCCGCATGCATCTCGGACTGTGGCAGATGAATCCGATCTCCATGCCCGGCCAACACCCATTCAAAACGGTAGTCGAGGAGTTTGCGGATGGAGTCGCTCAACGCCCACTTTTTCCAGATCAGGCGAGTGGGACACTCCAATGACTTCGTGTGTGAATCCCACCAGAGATGATCGCCGGTGAAGAGAAATTCCCGGTAGAGCAACGCCATGCTGCCGGCGGTATGGCCTGGGACGGGAATGATCTGGAATTCTGATCCGACCGGCACCGTCTCTTCCCCGTCCACCACGTGTTCTGCCGCCGGAGCGGCATCCGCATCCGCCCGATGGATGATCCGCTTCGCGCCGAAATGCGCGGCATACTTGTCGGCATCGGCCACATCATCCTTGTGAGTAAGGAAAATACGAGCGATGCCTCCTCGCTGCTCAAAGGACTCGACCAAGTGCTTGATATAGCGAGGCGAGTCGATCAGCCAGTTCCCTTCCGGATGCTCGATGAAGAAACTGTTCGCCCCGAACGATTTTTCGGAGTTAAAGCCGCAGTAACTCACTCCGTTTTCAAGTCGGAGCGGAAAACTGGCCATCGCCGTTCGCAGCTGCGACTTGTCGCTGTGCTCCGTCCCGATCGAGCCGACGGGACAGGCGAGCAATGCCTGATAGGCCTGATGAATCTGCGGTTCACAATCCGGCTGGCGGCTCACAGCGGAGAAGTCGCCGATCTCTTCGAAGCTCAATGGCGCCAACTGCCGGCACGTGTCGCAGTTGATGCAGGTCGCGTCCACGTAGAAGTTACCCGGAACGTTGGAATCGAGTCGCTTGTTTCGGTCTGCCATCAGAACACTTCCATGGCTCCCTTTTTTCGATCAGCCGCCCGCCACAGATACCAGGAGGCTGTCGTTCGATAGGGTTTCCATCTTTCGCCGTACTGTAACACCTGTTTCGGAGTCGGCATCGATCCACTCCCGTAGGCGATCCGGAATCCGTTGCGGACACCAAAATCATCGATCGGCAGCACATCCGGCCGGCCCAACTGAAAGATCAGCAGCATCTCCACCGTCCATCGTCCGATTCCCCGGACTTCGATCAGTCTCTCTATAATTTCCTCATCAGTCAGTTGCCCTATCATACGGTTTGTCGGTACGGTCCCGTCGAGGGTCTTGGCGGCCAGATCGCGAAGCGCCACGATCTTTGATCGCGAGAAACCGGCTTTCCTGACCGATCTCAGGTTCACGGCAAGCAGATCATCCGGACGAGGAAACCTCCGGCCGGGGAAAAGCGCGATAAATCGCTTGAGGATGCTCTCGGCGGCTTTGTCGTGGAGTTGTTGATAGGCGATCGCGCGGGCCAGCGATTCAAACGGCGCGCGGCGGATCCTTGGTTTCAGCGTGAACGGACCGATTTCCTGGATCAACCGGCGCATAACCGGATCTACCTTGGAAAGATAGTCGGTCGATTCAGAATCGAGGTGATCCATCAAGTCAGCGGAATGCGGCTCTTGTTTTGATTCAGCCAGACCTCGAACGTCTGCAACGTCGGATTTAATGTCCTCGCGAGGGCAGGGTTGCGTGAGCGACAGTACACGTCGTTGAACTCGCTTTTAAACTGAAACATGTTCCCGAGGTCCTCTGCGCCCTTGAAACCGAACGCTCGATACTGCTCCGGTGTGACGGCATTGTAGCGAACCGTTTGGCCGAATGCTCTTGTCATGGCCGCCGCCATTTCTTCACCGGTCAGAAGTTCGCCGGCGATCCCGACCGTTTTTCCAATGTACTCTTGACCTCTCTTAAAGATTCCAAACGCGCATTTTCCAATGTCCTCGACCGCGATGCCCGGCAGCTTCTTGTCTCCCATCGGCAAGGTGAACAGGAGTGTGCCGTCCGGTCCTTTCTTCGGACCCATGCCGAAGGAAATCATGTTGTCCCAATAAAACGAGGTCAGCAGAAACGTGACCGGGAGACCCAGCTTGTTGAACTCCCGATCGGCTTCGCCTTTGGCGTCGAAATGCGGCACCTTATATTGCCCCATTAATGTCGGCATCCGGTTGTCCGACAGCGGCACCCATCTCCGCGTATCTTCCAACGTCGACCAGATGACATGTTGCACTTCTATGGCCTTTGCCGCCTCGGCTTGCCTCTTGGCCTGCGCATATTCCTGTTCCGGTGAAAAGTGCTCCCAAAAATTGGTCAGACAGAAGACACCGTACGCGCCCGCGAACGCTCGCTTCAGGCCTGCGGCATCATCTAGATCGGCGGACACGACCTCAGCACCCAGCTTGGCGAGCGCCTTGGCTTTGTCCGAATGCACATCCCTGGTCAAGGCACGGGCGATAAAGGTCTTGTCCGGATCGCTCACGATCGCCCGTACAAGCCCTCCGCCCTGCGCTCCCGTCGCACCGACGACGGCGATGATTTTTCTGTCAGCCATAATGATCCTTCCCGGCTGGATGTTCAGACCGATTGCCGGCTGCTACATGACGATGCCGCCGCCGGCCTGAATCGTCTGCCCTGTGAGCCAACGGGCCTCCTCGCTCACGATGAACGCCACCACGTCCGCAACATCTTTCGGGACACCCAGTCGCTTCATCGGCGACAGCTGAATGCCGATCTGCCGATACTCTTCCGTCATCATCCCGGTTTCGGTAAAACCCGGAGAAACGGTATTGACCGTGATCCCCTTTGGAGCCAGTTCTTGCGCCAACCCCTTGGTGTATTGCTCAAGCGCCGCCTTGCTTCCAAGATAGGCCGTGGCCCCGGGAAAGTGCAGACGCGTCCCGCCGGTTGAGATATTCACGATCCGTCCGCCGTCCTTCAACACGCGTGCCGCTTCCTGCATCGCAAAGTACGGTCCTTTGGCATGCAGGGCAATGACGCCGTCAAAATCTGATTCCGTCGTCTCTTCAAGCGGTTTCGGCATGAATTTTCCGGCATTGTTCACGAGAATGTCCAGCCGGTTGAATTGTTTGACTGTGTCGACGACGAGTCGGCGCGCCTCCGTCACCTGACTCATGTCGGCTTGGACCGCCAACGCCTTGCCCCCTTTCCCCTGAATACCGGCAACGACCTGTTGAGCTTTTTCCGTACTCTTCGAATAGTTCACCACGACGATGGCACCATCGTCCGCCAGTCGTTCTGCAATCGCTCGACCGATGCCATTTGAAGCCCCGGTCACGATCGCCACTTTTCCGATCAACGATTTCATCGGCTCGACTCCTCTTCTCAAACCATGACCGTGCTAAGTGATCGGCGTTCCCCACTGTCCCCAAAACGCCCACTCTTGAATCGCCCGGCGACTTCGAGGTCGTAATTCGCGTTCGCGCAGTCGCTCCGGAAGAACGGCCGGATCACCGGGATAGCCGATGGCGATCATGGCGACCGGCTCGTAGCCCGAAGGAATCTTGAGATCGACCCGCGCTTTCTCCACGTCAAAGCCCGCCATTTGATGAGCGACCAACCCGCTTGCCGTCGCCTGTAACACGAGGTTTTCCGCCGCCAATCCCGTATCATGAAAGGCATGTCGGTTCGGCGTCCTGTCGTCCTCGAAGTTCATGCTTGCAATCGAGAGCATCAGCACGGGCGCGTGAACAGCCCATCGCCGATTTCCATCCAGGAGGCAATCAAACAGTCGATTCCACTCCGCTTGTTGACCTGTTTTGCGCGCCACAATAAATCGCCACGGCTGTTCGTTGTTTGACGATGGCGCCCAGCGGGCCGCCTCGAAAAGAGACCGCAGGGTATCCGTATCGACCGGCCGTTCATCAAATGCGCGGGGACTCCAACGACGAGCGAGCAAGTCATGGATTGGGAAGTGGGTCTGCGCCGGTTTTTCCATGGTCCTTAGCCTTTCTTGCCTGCTTCGGCTGATTGTCCGTCAGGCGACCAGCCGCCGCCGAGGGCCTTGTACAGTTGCACGACCGACGCCAGCAGCAACCGACGGGTACTCGTCCAGGCGAGCTCCGCCTCGAACAGATTGCGGCGCGCCACGAGCACGTCCAAATAGTTGGCCAGCCCACCCTTGTAGCGCAGTTCGGCGAGTTTCAGCGCCGATTGCAGCGCCAGGACCTGTTGCTCTTGGGATCCGCTCTGGACCCGCGCCGTCCGTACGGCGATCAGCGCGTCCTCGACCTCCCGAAACGCCGTCAGCACCGCCTGTTGGTACTGCGCCAAGGCTTCCTTGGTTTGGGCCTCGATCGCCTCTTGCTGGAACCCCAGGATTTGGGCGTTGAACAGCGGCGCGGCCAGCCCCGCTCCGAACACGCCAAAAGAAGAGGCCTCGGTGAAGATCAAGGACAATTCGGGATGCGCCAGCCCGGCCAAGCCGGTCAACGTGATCCGCGGGAAGCGCTCGGCCTTGGCCACCCCGATCCGGGCGGTGACCGCCGCCAACTGGCGCTCGGCGACCAGCAGATCGGGCCGGCGCTGCAACAACTCGGAGGGCAGCCCGGCGGGCACGTCCGGAGCCAGGATCTGCCGGTCCAAGGCCCGCCCGCGCGCCACGGCAAAGGGCTTGCGTCCCAACAAGAGGCTCAGGTGGTTTTCCGCTTGCACCATCTGCCGATGGAGCTCCGCCGTGCGGGCCGCCGCATTCGCGCGTTCGGCTTCAAACTGATCCGCATCCAGTTTCGAGGTCATGCCTTGCCGCAGCCGCGCCTGGGCGATACGCACCGACTCTTCCCAGGACTGCAGGGTCCGCTCGGCGATGTCGAGCTGCAGGTCGAACTGCAGCAGGGTGAAGTAGGCTTCGGCGACGGCGCTGACCAGTTGAATCGCCACGGCCCGGCGGTTCTCTTCCTTGGACCACAGTTCGGCGCGCGCCGCTTCGTTGGTGCGTCGGACGCGTCCCCACAGATCCACTTCCCACGACAGGTTGCCCAACAGGTAATAGTTGAACGGGCTGGCAAACCCGGGAAACAAGAACACGGCGCTGCGCCCGGCCGGCGCGTTCGCGGCCACGGTGACCTGCGGGAGAAAGTCGGTGCGGGCGATCAAGGCCCGTGCCCGGAACTCATCGATGGTCGCCACGGCGCGCTGCAGGTCTTTGTTCTCCGCCAGCGCCACCCGAATGAGCTGCTGGAGTTGCTCATCCTGCAAGAGCTCCCACCAGGGCATATTGGCCAACGAGGGCAGATCGGGCGCCCCCTCGGCCATGCGGAATCGATCCTCCGTGTCCGTCGGCGGCCGGGAATAGTCCGGCCCCACGGCGCAGGCGGTCACGACGGCGCTGAACACCAGCAGTGCTATACAACGGAAGGCCGAGGAACGCAGCATTAATGCTCTCCGTCCACCAATGACCCGGCGTACTCTTGACGAACCCGCTCAGGAGATGTTTCCGTCGACGCGGCTCGTGTGCTCGTGGGAAACCAACGCTCGCCGAGCTTCCGCACCGTGACGAAGAAGAGCGGGACAAAAAAGATTGCAAGGAACGTAGCCGTCAACATTCCACCCAACACGCCGGTTCCGATGGATTGGCGGCTGGCTGCGCCCGCTCCGGTGGCGATCGCCAACGGCAACACCCCGCCGACGAACGCCATCGAAGTCATGATGATCGCTCGAAACCGCAACCGCGCGGCTTCCCGCGCCGCTTGCTGGATCGGCATGCCTTCGGTCCGTCGATGATTGGCGAATTCGACGATCAAGATGGCATTTTTGGCCGCCAATCCGATCAGCGTGACCAAGCCGATCTGGAAATAGACATCGTTCGTCATTCCTCGCAACCACACCGCGGACATGGCGCCGAAGACGCCGAACGGCACCGCAAGAATGACGGCGAACGGTACGGTCCAACTTTCGAACTGCGCCGCCAGCACCAGAAAGACCATCAAGAGGCCGAACCCGAACGCCAACCCCGACTGCCCACCGACTTTTGCTTCTTGATACGAAATGCCGCTCCATTCGAGAGTGTAGCCTTTAGGAAGCAACACCTCTTGCGCCGTGCGTTCGAGCGCCTCCAACGCCTGACCGGAACTGTAGCCTGGCGCCGCGGCTCCGAGCACCCAGGCGGTATTGAACCCGTTGAAATGGGTCACCGGGTCGGGACCGCTCGTGAATTCGGTATCGACCACCGTATCGAGCGGAATCATCATTCCCCCGAGCCCGGTGCCGCCGATACCGGGCGTGGTGCTTCTGCTGCCGAGCGCCGTGGTACCCGGGCTCAGCGATCGCACGTACACTTTCCCGATGTCGTCCGGGCTGGCGCGAAACTCAGCCTCGGCCTCAGTTTGAACGCGATAGACCCGACCGAATTTGAGAAAGTCGTTGATATAGAAATTGCCGAAGTACGCCTGCATCGTATCGAAGATTTCCGAAATCGGCACCCCCAGCGCCTTCGCCCTCTCGCGGTTGACGCGGGCGAACAATCTCGGCGCCGTGACACGGAAATTGGAGCCGATCCCGGCGATCGCCGGATGCTCTTTGGCTTTCGCCACGAATTCCTGGGTGGCGGCGGCCAATTTCCGGAAGTCTCCTCCGCTTGGATCCTGAACCTGCAGCGAGAATCCGCCCGTCGCGCCGATCCCGCGAATCGGCGGGGCGTTGAAGGCGAGAACCAAAGCCTCCGGGATTTTTGCAAACTCTCCGTAAGCCGCCCCGACCAAAGCCTGAACATGTTCGCCCGGCTTGCGCTCGTCCCAATGGTGCAATGGAACGAACATGGTGGCGGAATTAGGACCCCGTGTATTGAAGACGAAGTTCATGCCGGACATCGCATCGGTGGAGTGGACCGCCGGGACCGAGAGAAAATACCGTTCGATTTTCTGGAGGACCTCATCGGTACGTTGCTTGGACGCGCCGTCGGGCAGCTGCACGACCGTGATGAAATACCCTTGGTCCTCGTCCGGCAAAAAGGCGGGCGGAATCACGCGGAAGAGCCCCAAAGCCGCGACCACGATCACCGCAAACACCGAGAACGACACGGCCCGCCATTTGATCACGACTTCCACGGATCTGGAATAGCGCTCCCTGGTCCAGTCAAACATCCTATTGAACCACGCGAAAAAACCCGTCTCATGATGTTCGCCGCCCGGCTTCAACACCAGCGCCGACAACGCGGGGCTGAGCGTCAAGGCCACCAGCCCCGAGATGGTCACCGCCATGGCGATCGTGATGGCAAACTGCTTATAGAGTTCACCGATGATGCCGCCGAGAAACGCGACCGGCACGAACACCGACACCAAGACGAGGACGATCGCGATCACCGGCCGGGTGACCTCCGCCATGGCCCTCCTCGCGGCTTCCCGTGGCGACACGAATTCTTCCCTCATATGTCGTTCGACGTTCTCGACGACCACGATGGCATCGTCCACCACGATGCCGATGGCCAGCACCATCCCGAACAGCGTGAGCGTATTGATGGAGAATCCCAAAGCTTCCATCCCCGCAAACGTGCCGATCAACGAAACCGGAACCGCCGTGGCGGGAATCAAAGTGGCTCGCCAACTCTGCAGGAACAGATACACGACGAGGATGACGAGGACCATCGCTTCGGCCAGCGTCTTCAGCACTTCCTTGATCGACACCTCGATGAACTTGGTCGTGTCGTAAGGGATGTCGAACAGCAGCCCCGGCGGAAACGCCTTGGCAAGTTCGCTCATTTCAGCGCGGATCTGTTTGGCCGTGTCGAGGGCGTTGGCGCCGGGAGCCAGGAAGGTGAGGAGGAACACGTTCGGCTTTCCGTTCCATCGTCCTTGCATCACATAGGATTGGGCACCCAATTCGACCCGCGCAATATCTCTTAAACGGATCGCCGATCCGTCCGGCATGGCCCGAACGATGAGATTTTCGAAATCGCTCACGTCCGTCAACCGTCCCTGCGTCATGATGGGGATCGTCAATTCCGTTCCCTTGGGAGCCGGCTCGCGGCCCACTTGCCCGGCGGGGAAATCGCGGTTTTGTTCCCGAACAATACCGGCGATGTCGGTGGGCGTCAGGCCCAGCTGGGCCATCCGTACCGGGTTCAAGATCAAGCGCATCGAGTAATTTTGTTGTCCGAAGACGACGGCCTGTCCGACGCCACGGATCCGCTTGAGATTGTCGAGGACGCGCAACAACGCATAATTCGAGATAAAGACCGAGTCGTGGGTCGGATCGGTCGAACTCATCGCGACGACCACCAGGAGATCGGGAGAAAACTTCAAGACGCTGATCCCCTGCCGCACCACTTCGGGCGGCAATTGGGGCTCGGCCAGCTTCACACGATTTTGTGTCTGAACCTGCGCGATATCGACATTGGTGCCGATCTCGAACGTCAGCCTGATGCTGACGTGGCCGTCGTTCGTGCTGGTGGAATCGTAATACAGGAGATTGTCGATGCCCGGCAGCTGGACCTCGATCGTTCGCGCCACAGAATCCGCCGCGACTTCCGCGCTGGCACCGGGATAGTCGGCCTCGATCTGGACGACAGGAGGGCTGATATCGGGAAATTGGGCGATGGGCAATGTCGTCAGCGCCACGAGTCCGATGACGACGATGACGACGGAGATGACCGATGCAAAGATCGGCCGCTCGATGAAGAAGCGTGGACTCACGGTGAATCCTTCGAGGCCTCGGGCTTTGCTTCAGCCGCATGGTCGACCACGCCAACCGGAGTTCCGTTGTCCGGCTTTCCATTGTCCGTGGGCTGGGCAACCGGAATCGGTTTGACGGCAGCCCCGGGAGTCACCGTATGGAAACCGCTCACGATCACCCGCTCGCCGGACCGTAAACCCGACTCGATGATCCATTCCC
>JBBIKN010000045.1:21141-23757 GCA_037445435.1 Nitrospira sp.
CCGCTCACGATCACCCGCTCGCCGGACCGTAAACCCGACTCGATGATCCATTCCCGATCTTGCCAGCTGCTCGCCTTGACCGGCCGAATTTCCACCTTGTCCCCGTCACCTACGACAAACACGACCGGCCCGCCCGGGCCCTGCTGGACCGCTCGTTGAGGCACCAACAGGGCATGGTCTTTCATCGCCCCCTTGAAACGTACCGTCACAAATTGCCCCGGCAGCAGCACTCCGTCGGGATTCGGGACGACGAATCGGGCTCGCCTCGACCCTGTTTCGGTCCGCAGGCCGACATCGGCGAAATCGAGGACGCCTTCATGAGGATAGGTACTGCCATCGGCAAAGATGACCGTACCTTTCAACTGGGCGAGACCGGGATGTTGAAGTCCCACGGCGATGGCATCTTGTCGCCGCTTGAGCAGAAAACTTTCCGGGACGTTGACCACCACGTACATCGGATGGATACGATGAATCACGGTCAGTAAATCGGTTTGAGCCGAAACCAGCCTGCCTTCGTAGTATCGGCTTCGCTCGACGAGTCCGGTGATCGGGGCGACGATTGTGGTATTATCGAAGTCGAACTTGGCCTTGATCAAATCGGCCTGCGCCCGTTGCAGGGCGGCCTTTGCCGCTAAGTCCTCCGCGATCGCATCGTCCACATCCTTTTGACTGACGGCCTGCTCCACCAGCAGCGGTTTCACGCGAGCCAGATCCTGCTTGGCTTGGACCAACCGCGCTTCCGCCTCTGCGATCCTGGCCTGGGCGCTTTTGTAGGCCGCCTCAAACGGCACGGGGTCGATCTGGTAAAGCTTGGCCCCTTTTTTGACTTCTCGTCCTTCCGAAAACAGTACCGCTTTCAGAATACCGGTGACCTGAGAGCGAATTTCGACCGGCCGAGATGCTTCGGCTTGGCCGATGAATTCCGGTTCATCCGGCACGGTCCGCGCCATTGCTGTGACGATTTCCACTTGCGGCATTGGAGGAGGAGAAGGAGCCGAACCGGCGTCGTCCTTACAGCCAAGCATCCCGGCCAGCGCGATTGATACAAGGAGCGCGGCCGATCTGAACAGTATTGCCGAGTCATTCATGCGATCCATCACTTTGCGAGCCTCATCACACTTTTCTACCGGAAGACAAACAGTTCATTGTACCGAGGCACGCGAGACCCCGGCAAGTCCAAGATGGACAAAGATGTGGACGTTCCGACGATGATCACGGTTCATTGACGGATCCCATGCGACTCGTTTTCGTGATCTCTTCAACGACACACCTGGTCAAACAGCCTGACGCCCGCAGCTCCGCCCCTTGACCCCACAAACGGGCCAAGAGCGACTTGCCGGCCACATCGACGAATGTCACCCCGGTTAAGTCGATCATCGTGCAATGTCGGTCACCCTCGGACATCTTTCGGCAATACGCATCGAGCTCCTCGACCCAAGGGCCGGCCAACCGCCCCTCGAGGACGAGGAAGAGCGAGCGCGCTGATGCGCCCGGTCGTTGAGTGATCTTCAACATGCAATATCCTGTCAGCTTATGGTTCGGGTCGGATCATGCTCGTGCTGCGATCGGCGATTCTGCAAAATAACCGGATCGACGACTTCTCCACATTGCACACAACGTCTCACCAAGAAATCGGCAGGGGCTGCTCCGACTATGGAATCGAAAGGCTGTTCAACGATCATAAGCCCCCTGCACCTGGAGCAACATATGGAATCGCCCTGACTCTCCCGTCCTGTCAGTTCTTTCTCCAATAATCCCACAGTCGCCATGATCGACCTCCCTTGTTTAGGGTTCACCCGATCTAGTTGGCAACATACATTCCACCATTGTTGAATGGACCGGCACCATCCAAGTTGTGGAAATAACAGCGAGATACTTCGAGGAGCGGAATGTTCTTTGATGAGAAGCTGCCGATCGCCCGGCACGCTGCCGAACGGTCGGCGCGGGCCGGAGATCGGACAGCCTAACTTTAGGGCAGGCTATACGTCAGATTCGGCCAGACCGCATACCCGATCGCCTGACCGTTTTTCCCTTCCTGCAGCTCAAAGACGATACTTGTTTGGAAAGGAGTGGTTCCTGACATCCCAGTGAATCCACCAGACCCACCGGTAAACGTGAACTGGCCCTCGCACTCTTTTAAATTTCCGGCGCACTTCCAGTGGGCATATCCAACGTCCTTGCCCTCATGCGCTATGATTGTGCAGAGACCTTCGATCGCCTGATAATCTTTGTTTCTATTGAGATTCACACGGACCGGACAAGTCAGTTTGGATGAATGGACGATCATCTTGCCTCCGTCTTTATGACGGGAGATCAGGACTCCTTTCACAATTCCATTGACGACCTGTTCTCCATTCCCAAGTTCCAGGAACTCGCCGGTTCCGTTCCAACTCGAACTCGAATCTCCCGCCTCAACGGTTTTTGCATGAGCCGAAGACCCGTGGCTGTGTCCAAAGACAAGAGCTAGTCCGATCACCCAGGCGCAGTTGATAACCCTCATGCTTTTCTCCTTTCGACGTAAATCCATCTCTCCACCACACAAGAATCCTTGCGCGATGTACGTAGACTCCGAACGGCCGACTGACGATAGCAGCACTTAGCTGGCTACCCTACTAG
>JBBIKN010000046.1:0-23546 GCA_037445435.1 Nitrospira sp.
CGCTTACGTGGTGGAGCGCGATGGGCAGTCGGCAGGCCGGAAAGTCTGGATCACTGTCGATCCCTCATTGGCCAACTCGCATAAGGTTTTAGGCCACGGGCTTTCGTTGTCCTGCCAACGACGTTGCATAATCGGGAACTCAAACGACAAGCCGGCAATAATTGAGTCCTTGGCTCTCACATAATTATTGGCAGACCAAACAGCAAAATCCTGACCAAGCTCGTGAGATCGGCTGACGAAATTGGGGAACGCTTTTAACTGAGTGCGGAGAAATGCTTTGCGGTCGTGCGGCGACATTGTTTCAATGGTGTTCAGAAAACCAAAACGTTGCGTCGTCGATCGATGGGAGGCCATCAAGTTACTGGTGGGATCTAAAAAATAGGATCGGCTTTCCGCCGGATCGACCGCATCGACAAATACATGGCCTTCGATTGAGGGAGACCACCAAGAAATGAGCCGGCCTTGTATCGAGAAGATGTCGAGAAGCATCAGAAGTCGATACGAGTGATGCGCGCAGTTGCCTTCCCTGCCGAACAAGATATCGGCCAGATCGTCGCTGACCGACTTCGTCGGATAAAAGACGGGCAAGCTTCCATTGACTCGTAGCATGAGATACGCGATGAATCTCTCGCGATCCGATGCGAAATCAGCCCACTCGTCGAGTCGGTGACCATCACGAGCATAGGCTTCCAGCAGTTCATTTTTGATGTGTTCTTTGAGGTGTTCGACGCTCTCTGTCTCCACACTCACCGCTTCTGGGAAAATTCCTTTCCGGAAGTGAGTGACGAAGGCAGCCTCTTGTTTCTCGATACCGAACTGATCGCGTGAAGCTGGAACAGTCTCACCATTCTCATGGACGATGTAAAAGTCGCGACCAACATGCCCGAGGTTTTTATAAAGGACCAAAGCCCCCGCCAGCAGCCCAAGAAAGACAGCGACATGTATGCTAATTCGCTGAAAGTGTTTCATGGTACTAAATAGCAAAGTTTGGAAAAACCCATAGTCCTTGACCACTCGAAAAGGATAAGGCCATTTGCCACTAGTATCATGGATTCTTTGTGACATTCAATGGTACGCCTAGATTCCGTCATCAATAGGGCCGAACGACTTTCATTGCCAGGACATTAGGCGGATCTCGAGGTTCCGAAATACCGGATGATGGGATCGGTGGATGGGAGGAAAGACGAATTGCGCGGGATGGGTTGTCGGCGTTAGCGCTTCGCCTGCGGAGGCATGTACCTGATCATCTCGTCGGCGAGTTCTTTGGCAATGTCCTTGAGGCTCGGTTTAATAAACATGTAGCTGTTCGATCGTTCATGGCGCGCCTTCCAGACCGTCGTGCCGATCGTGGCATCGATCAACCGAAGGCTCAGCCCCACACGCCCGACGTTATCCCCTTCCTTACGCACGTATTCCCATGAGTTGACCCGGACCACGAGGAAGGAATCGACATTAAGCGCTTTCCCGAGCTTAATGGCCGACTCTTTATCGGATTGACCGGTCATCTCGAGACGAGAGAAATAAAACACGAGCGAATCAAACGCTTCTTTCGAGGCTTGAAAGATATCGGTTACGTTCTCGGGTGAGACGACCCGTTCGATGTTGCCCTGGCGGTTGAGGGCTCCAGCCAGGACCTCTTGGATGTCTTCACGGGCGCTGTCGTATTGGCTGGCCATCGGGGGCAGGACGGCAATACTTTGAGGACGAAACACCCTGGCGCCGGGGCCTTCCCAAACTTCCTGCAGGCCGCCGCATCCGCCGAGCAGTGCAACAAGCGCCATCATGGATACAATGTGTGTATATGATCGTGGCAACATCGGGCTAGTATACCATTAGAACGTCAATGAAATAGAGGCGGAAACTAAGGCACCCTTTTCGCGGAAGTCATAACCCCCTCCGGCGTCTGCACGGAAGTTAAACCACCGTAGGCCTAACCCTGCAGTGGGAACGAACGGTGTGGATGCATCCTGCATGTTCTTGAAGGTACCGATCCGAAACGAAAGAAATTCCGACAAGATGGTCTGTTCGAGCCCCAAGCTTAGGAGCTGGCTCTTTACGCCTGGTACGAAGGTTTTGTTCGAGGTCGCATCCACATCGGCCGTCAATGTCAGGGTCGAGTAAGGATTGACCGCGACGCCGAACCGCACTTGCGGTTCTAACTTTATCTCCCCTCCGCCGTCGGCGTCAAAGGTCGGCTTATTGATATCTTTCGCGACTACCGCAACCCTAAACCAAGACGATGGGCGATAGATCGCCCCTAAGTCAATACCATAGGTCGTTGAGATGGTCGGTTTGCCGAAGCGATCGGTGGTGCTGACACCGCTTCCGGCTTCGAGAGGCGTTGAACCATTATAGGAGGCGCCCTGGATGACTTTCGCCGTGATACCTATTGCAAACGTTTTATCGGAAAAGGCGTAAGCATAGGAAAAAGCCAATTGCCTGGCTTCCAGCCCGCGAAGCGCCATCTGGCCCGGCACAACGCTGATGGGGCTGCCGGGACCACCGGGTTGAGTTGCCTGTACAGGCGTCGAGACGAATCCTCCGCCGGTCGCGACATCAGAGACGTTAAATCCGAATGCATGTTCGCCAAGATGTCCTTTGACATACAGACCGGCGGAGCCGCTGACTGAGACCGCGGCTCCAGGTTGATTGATGCGATCGGCGATATCCCGGGCCCTCGCCGGAAGATTGGGGTCGGATGTATTGGTGGTGTCGAGGTTCTCCAGGTCGTGGAGGGCTTCTCCCAAACCGAGACGATCGATCGCCGAACCGCCTCCTTGCACTCGGATATCCACGGTCTGGGTCATGGCCAGACCGGCTGGGTTCCAATACGTCGCGAGTGCGTTTGTTGTGACGGCTACTCCGGCACCGCCCATGCCCATCGCGCGAGGACCTGAGATCACAAATTCCACTGCCGACACCTGAGAAGGTAACGCCGAAGCAGCCAGCAGTACGCTTATGCAAAGCGATGGTGAACAGCGCATTTCAGCACTCTTGAGCGATTGGGTATGGTGGCGAGTCTAGAGAAGGAATGGTGGTTCGTCAAGGAAACGCCACCAGTCCACACCTTATGTGGAGAGATCCTGAGTGCCGGTAACCTGGCGCCTGCTCGGGAAATGCCGGAATCGAACAGAGCAAGGATGTCGCGAGGGGGGACCCGTCAACTTAAACGATCTGGCCATCTTGCATGTGGATGATGCGGTCGGATTGGGCGGAGAGTTTGTCGTTATGGGTCACGATCACAAACGTGGTTCCACGGGTTTTGTTCAAGGTGCGCATTAATAGGAACAACCCGTCCCCGCTCTGTGTATCAAGATTCCCCGTCGGTTCATCGGCCAAGACCAAGTCAGGATTCTGCATCAACGCACGCGCCATTGCGACACGTTGTTGCTCGCCGCCCGAGAGTTCTCCCGGCTTGTGCTGAAGGCGATGTCCCAATCCTACTTCCTTGAGCAGGTCTGTTGCCTCGGCCTTGACTGAAGCCGGTTCGCGACGTTGGACGAGCGCCGGCATGCAGGCATTTTCCAGCGCCGTGAACTCGGCGAGCAAGTGGTGGAACTGAAACACGAACCCAATCCGCCGATTTCGGAACTCCGCTTGTTGCGTGTCGGTCATTCGGAACAGATCTTGCCCATCGAACGTGACAGTCCCGCCGGTCGGTTTATCAAGGGTCCCGATAATATGGAGCAACGTGCTCTTGCCGGCTCCAGAGGCCCCCACAATCGCCACCAGCTCGCCGCGCTGAATTTCCAAATTAATCCCTCTGAGGACGGGCAGTTCATAAGCACCCATCGAGAAAGATTTATGAAGGTTCGTGACTTTAATCATTCCGATCTTCTAAACCTCAATCCTCAGTCCTCGTTACTCGGCCCATGAGGACTCCGGTCTCTATTCAGCCCGCGGTCCTCAACTACTCATACCGCAATGCGGCGACCGGTTCCAGTTTCGCAGCTTGATTGGCCGGATAGACGGTCGCCAAAAAGCTGATCAGGATGGCGGAGCCGGCCACAAGGAGCACGTCCTCCGCCAGGACGTGGACGGGAATGGTGGAGATGTAGTACACGCTCGGGTCGAACGTCCAAAAGGTCTGAATCAGCCAGAGAAACGCGTAACCCAACGGAATGCCGATGCCTGTCCCCGCAAATCCGATGATCAATCCGTTCAGCATGAAGATGCGCCGGATGCTTCGCTTCGTCGCGCCCATCGCCTTGAGGATCGCGATTTCTTTTTGCTTCTCCGTCACGATCATCGTCAGCGTGCTGACGATGTTGAATGAGGCCACGATCGTGATCAAAACAAGAAGGAGAAACATCATCGTCTTTTCCAACTTCAACGCCGAGAAGAGATTGCGATTCATTTGCATCCAATCTCTGGCTCCGTGGCTGAATCCCAGTTCCTGTTCGATATGGTGGGCGATCTCTCCGGCACGGAACACGTCCGTGACCTTGACTTCAATGCCGGTCACGCTTTCGCCCAGATTGAAGAATTTCTGTGCCTCGCCCAGTTCGATATAGGCAAATGAAGAATCGTATTCGAACATTCCCGAATGGAACAGGGCGACCACGGCGAACGTTCGGATCTTGGGCACCATTCCCATCGCGCTGATCGGGCCGACGGGAGACACCACGTTGACCGTGTCGCCGACGAATACCCCCAGTCTGAGCGCCAGCTCTTTGCCGAGAATGATGCCCGGTTTTTCAACGCTGCGGAGCTCGCCTTGAGGATCGTCGACCGGCGCTTGCATCACTTTTACTGGAGCCAGCAGGTCGAGTAGCCGTCCAGCCGTGATGTTCTTGGCGAGTTCGGTGACGTTGGCTTCTCGTTTCGGATCGATCCCGCGCAAGATGATGCCTTGTACCCC
Organism: Nitrospira sp.; assembly: GCA_037445435.1. Classification (GTDB taxonomy): domain Bacteria; phylum Nitrospirota; class Nitrospiria; order Nitrospirales; family Nitrospiraceae; genus Nitrospira_D. The sequence continues at coordinate 4,862 of JBBIKN010000046.1, forward strand.
GCTCTGTGTGGTGAGTAACACTTGGCGGAACACAAATGGCGTGGCGGCGACGACGTCCGGCACCGTTTGAATCTTATCGATCAAGCGGTCATAGTCGGTCATGTGTTCTTTCATTCGCTCTTGAACAATGATATGTGCGGTCGTGCCCAGAATCTTGCTTTGAATGTCTTCCCGGAATCCGGTCATGATGCCCACCGTCCCGATCAGCGCCGCCACCCCCAACGTAATCCCCGCGACCGACACGAAGGTATTCAGTGAAATCGTCCGGTTGCGGCGCTTGGCACGCAGGTAACGGAGTCCGACGAAGATTTCGTAGGGAAGCGTCACTCTTGAGTCTTCTCGGGTCTAAGCTGAGGAAAGAGGACGACATCGCGGATGGATGCTTGATCAGTAAACAACATGATCAGCCGGTCGATCCCGATCCCTTCTCCGGCGGTCGGCGGCATCCCGTACTCGAGCGCGCGGAGAAAGTCCTCGTCGACCAGATGCGCTTCTTCGTCGCCCGCCTCACGTTGAGCCGCCTGGCCTTCAAACCGTTCACGTTGGTCCAACGGATCGTTCAACTCGGAAAAGGCATTCGCGATTTCTCGTCCGGCAATGTAGAGCTCGAAGCGATCCGTTAGGCTCGGGTCCGTCTCCTTCCGCTTGGCGAGCGGAGAAATTTCGATCGGGTAATCGGTGATGAAAGTAGGCTGCTGCAAATTCGGTTCGACGGTCTCCTCGAAAATCTCATTGACGATCGTGAACAACGAGGCCTTCGGATCCACGGGTACATTCAGCCGTTTGGCGGCCGCCAAGGCCTTCTCCCGATCGTGAAGAGCCGATGGCTCGAGGTGATTCACTTCGAGAATGGCTTGGTGGTAGGACCATCGCCGCCACGGCGGGGTCAGGTTGATTTCCTTGCCTTGGTAGTCGATGACGGCTTTGCCGAGAATCTGCTTGGCGAGAACAGAGATCATCTCCTCGGTCAGGAGGATCAGATCGTGGTAGTCTGCATAGGAGACGTAAAACTCCAGCATCGTAAACTCAGGGTTGTGGATCGTCGAGATGCCCTCATTCCGGAAGTTGCGGTTGATCTCGAACACGCGCGGAAATCCGCCGACGATCAGACGCTTCAAATACAACTCGGGCGCGATACGCAAGTAGAGATCGACGCCGAGCGCATTGTGGTGCGTAACGAAGGGTTTGGCGGTTGCGCCTCCTGGGATCGGATGCATCATCGGCGTCTCGACCTCGAGGAACCCGCGCTCGATGAGAAACGCTCTGATGCCCGCGATGATACGACTCCTGGTCGAAAAGATGTGATGGACTTGAGGGTTGGCGATCAGATCGACATAGCGCTGTCGATACCTGGTTTCCACGTCCGTCAGGCCATGCCACTTTTCCGGAAGCGGGCGAAGGGCTTTGCTGAGAAACGTCAAGTGATGGACTTCGACCGTGAACTCATTGGTCTTGGTGCGGAACAACGTTCCCGTGACTCCGATCCAATCGCCAAGATCAAGTTGTTCGACGATGGTGTACGCCTGTTCCGAGAGAAGGTCCTTTTTGAGGTACACTTGGAGGCGGTCGGCGCCGTCTTGCAGGACGGCAAATCCGGCCTTCCCGAAACGCCGCAACGCAACGACCCGTCCGGCGAACGTGCACGAGGTCTTTTCTTGCTCCAGCGTTTCCTTCGTCTTCTCGCCGTGCTGCGCGAGTAATTGTCCGGCACGATCCTTCACCTCGAAGCGACTGCCGTAGGGAGCCACGCCAGCCTCCCGCAGGAGTTGGAGTTTCTTGATCCGTTGTTGCCGTTGTTCGTTCAGTTCATCCATCGTGCCGCCATCAGAACAGTAAAACTAACAAATGCCATAAAGAGAATCACGGGAACCAGCAGGATGATCAAAAAGGTCGTTCGGCAAGGCCGCAGCGACGTTCGCGAGGCGACGAGTGTCCCGCGAGAACGAAGCTGACGGCTTGATTCAACATCCTGCTACAGATCGTCTTCCGGTCCGCCGACCGGTGAAAGTTGCCCGCTCTCCTTGCCCAATTTCTTCTTCAAGAAGGCCTCGATGAATCCGTCAAGGTCTCCGTCCATGACGGATGAGACGTTGCTGACTTGGTGGCCGGTGCGGTGATCTTTGACCAGTTGGTAGGGCTGGAACACGTAGGATCGAATTTGACTCCCCCACGCGATGTCCTTTTTTTCGCCCACGATCGCATTGAACTCCGCTTCCTTTTTCTTCTGTTCCAATTCGAAGAGACGGGCCTTCAAGATTTTCATCGCCCCGTTGCGATTCTGAAGCTGGGACCGTTCGTTCTGGCATTGCACGACAATACCGGTCGGCAAGTGCGTAATCCGGATGGCGGTTTCCACCTTATTGACATTTTGGCCTCCGGCGCCGCCTGAACGAAAGGTATCGATCCGGAGATCCTTTTCTTCGACCACCACGTCGATGTCCTCGCTCAGTTCAGGATACACGAAGACGGATGCGAATGACGTATGGCGCCGCTTGTTGGAATCGAACGGCGAAATGCGCACCAAGCGATGCACGCCGGCTTCCGCCTTCAGGTATCCATAGGCATAGGGCCCCATGATGGAGAGCGTCACGCTCTTGATGCCCGCTTCGTCGCCGGGCAACAGGTCCAGTGTTTCCACCTTGAATTTTTTGTGTTCCGCCCACCGCACATACATTCGCAGGAGCATCTGCGCCCAATCCTGCGATTCAGTGCCGCCGGCACCTGGATGAATCGCCACAATGGCATTATTGGGGTCGAGTTCTCCCGAAAGAAGTAGCTCGACGCGCAGCGTCGCTAAGCGCGGCTCCAACTGATTCAGTTCACTCACCAACTCGCTCTCCAGGGCCGAGTCGCCGCTCTCGCGAGCAAGCTCCAGCAGCGCATCCACATCGCCCATTTTGGTCTCGATGTCACGCCACTGCTGCAGCTCTCGCTCGATCGTCGCTTTTTTGCGGCTCACCACCGCGGCGGCGCGCGCATCGTTCCAGAAGTGAGGCTGACCCATCTGCGCTTCCAATTCTTGCAAGTCGGCTGTCATATGGGCGAAGTCAAAGATGCCCCCGTAATTCAGAGACCTGTTCTCCCAGGGCACGAACACGACTTTCCACTTCCTCTAACATGCGGCGGTCCTCCTTCTACGGTCATGCCGGTGTGATTGCCGTCAGGGCTGGTTCCTTCGTGCGGAAGTACCCGAACAGACACAGAAGCGCGCAGATTATAACACAGACGTGGGCAAACACATCGCCGTAATAGCTGTAAAACGTGCGGGCTTGTCGGGTCTGAATCGTCGCGTACGATGCCTGCTCGACGAACAGGGGCGTCGCTTCGATGATTTGCCCGAACGGATCGATGAACCCGGAAATCCCCGTGTTGGCCGCTCGCACGAACGCCAAATGATTTTCCACGGAGCGAAAGACGACCATGGCAAAGTGCTGGGCGGGCGCCGAGGAAGGCCCGAACCACCCGTCGTTCGTGATCGTTACCAGAAACTCCGCGCCGTTCGCTGCAAACCGGCGGACCAAATCGGGAAAGATCACCTCATAACAAATCGCCACGCCAAACTTGACGGATCTGGTGCCGGTCGACCGTTCGGCGTTCCAGGACTTTGGGCTAAACGAAAGAGTCGTAGACCCTGGGCCGGCTTCGAAATCTCCGATCCCTTCGACAAGTTTATCGAGGAAAAACAGGAGCGACGATTTAAGTGGGATGTATTCTCCAAACGGCACGAGATGATGCTTATCGTAACGGCCGAGAACGGTCCCGTCCTTGCCGAGGAGATAGGCGCTATTCAAGAGGTATGGGCGGCGATCAGGATAGAATCTCAAGGCCGGGCTGCCGAAGAGGATCGGTGCCTGTGCACGTTCCGCCCACGCGATCAGCTGCAACTGATACTCTTTCTCCCGCTCGAAAATAAACGGCGTGGCTGCCTCAGGCCATACGATCAAGTCGGTACCGGCGCCCAGTTGGGCCGTCAGCCGGTCGAACCTCCGCATCGTCTCATTGCGAAATGTGGCATCCCATTTCACGGCTTGATCGATATTCGGTTGCACGATCCCTACGGTGATGGAGGTTTTCAAGTTTCTCAGATCTCGATCGCTCAGGACCGCCGAGCTGTAGAACCACGAGAGCAGCATGCAGGCTGCCGCCGTCGTAAGGAGTTCCCATGGGAGCTTGACCGGATGAAATCCACGAAAAAACGGCATGATCCACAAGAACAGCTCGGCGAAGGCCACATTCACCAGGACGATGAGAAACGAGATGCCGTACACGCCCGTATGGTCTGCCACTTGAATCAGGTCCAGTTCACGATATTGTGAATAGCCCAGGAGGCACCAGGGAAGGCCGGAGAGAAGTAGGGCACGGAACAACTCGAGTGCGACCCAGAAGCAAGGGGCAAAGAAAATCCCATAGCGTGGAATGAGCTCACGCAGCCAGACGACGGCGAGGCTATAGAGCCCGATATACAGTCCGAGATAGGTGGTCAACAGCAACAGAATTACATAACTAATAGGTTCGGGGACCTTGCCATAGGTGGTCATGGCGGTGACGACCCAGGCCATGATGCCGGTGAATCCAATGACGCCGCTTAGCCAGCCGATCCAAAAGGCCCGCCGTCTGGAGCATTGATCAAGCGCGAGATGGAGAGGAATCAGGACGATCCAGGCCAGCAACCCCAGGTCAAACTTCGGAAAACAGAACGGCAAGAGCAGCCCGCTCGCGCAGGCGAGGAGAATCTGACGCGAACGAACTTGGTCCATCGTCCCGTACCTTATCCAAAAGAATCGGAGACTTGCAAGATAATCCTCGAACAATCAGTAACTTGGGATGATCGCGCATGGCTTTTTTTCAGTGAAAGAGGTATTCTACTTCTCGATGGAGCGACGTCGGCACCGTCGAGTTTCGGCTCAAGTCAAGAGCGTGCTTCGGGCCAATTCGCATGAGGTGGAAGGGGCGGTGCGTGATCTCTCGCTCGGCGGCGCGAGGGTTGAAAGCGCTCTCGAGGTCCAACCGGGAGCACAGATCGCCATCAAGCTGATTGTCCCAGGGGACGACACCCCGATTTTGATCGAGCAGGCTCGGGTACAATGGACGATCGATCGAACGTTCGGAGTTCGGTTTGTGGAAATGCGACAACAAGAAATGGATGAATTGGAGCAGCTGATCGATGAATGCATCGCACTTGATGAATGGAGAGAGGCATGAAATCCGCCGATACTCGGACCGATATACAGACTGACGACGCGCACAGCTGGATCGGTGGCGAAGCCACGGTCGGTGCCCAAGCCCGACGACACATCCGTCGCCAAGCGGGGCCACCGACCTCTGTGCTCGGCATCATTCTTGGGTTGACCTTCCTCGGCGGACTCGCCCTAGGCGGCTCCTTCGGCCTACTCTGTGGAACTAAAAAATAACAGTCCAGACCGTTCGTGTTATTTCCTTTTGGTTGACCAGGATCTTTTTCGTTTTATCGAACCGGCACCGTGGATAAACACGTGTTCATTGGTTCGACGCTAGAGTACATCGCTCCACGGAGGGCTGACGGCGAAGGCGGCGTTGATCAAGCCGACGTGGGAGTATGCCTGAGGGAAATTTCCGAGCTGGATCCCGGTTTCCGGTACGAAGTGTTCGGCAAAGAGTCCCACGCCATTCGCTCCGGAGAGGATCTGATTCATGATCTGTTTTGCTTCCATCAAACGACCGAGTTTGGCCAGTGCTTGAACGACCCAGAATGAGCAAATGACAAAACTCGACTGCGGTTTTCCGAAATCGTCCTGCCGTAGATAACGGAAGAAGAACCCTGTCTCCTTCCCGTCACGGCGTACGGCGAGCGCCTGTGTGATGTGGGTGACCGTCGTGTCACAGACCTCTCGATCGGGAAATCCGAGGATGGCCAATTGTGCGAGGGAGGCGTCGTAACTGTCATCGGCCGGCCCGTTCCGCAAGGCCTTGTCCTTCGTTGCGTGAAGCAAGGCCTTCGCCACGCGAGTACGTGCCGCGTCAAGGTCGGTCACGAGGTCACGCAGAAACCCGGCCCGCTGCATGCGGTAGGCACGATCGAGGCCGGCCCAACACATGAGATTCGTAAACGAGTGCTCCCTCCAGCCGTTTCGAATCTCCCATGGACCGGCGTCAGGCTGGGAAATGCTTCGTTCACAGAGGCGGACCAAGTTCGCCACCAGCGCTTCATGATCTTTGGTCCGTAGGTCAAAAAAACGGTTATCGAAAAAGATCGGCGCCAAGGTGAGAATCAGCTCACCGTAGACGTCGTTTTGCACATGTTCGGCGGCCTGATTGTGGCTCCGTACCGGTCGGCTCCCAAGAAACCCTTGCCAGTTGGGATGTTCGGTTTCCGGGAGCGGCAGATCTTGGCTGAGCGTGTAGACCGGTGCCAAGCGATCATGCGATTGCTCGTAGGCATAGCCCACGTTGAGCAGAAACTTCAAGAAGCCTTCCATTTCTTCGAAGTGTCCGAGATTGTAAAACGCGGAGAGCGAAAAGTGGGCGTCGCGCAACCAGCAGTAGCGATAGTCCCAATTGCGTGGGCCGCCTGGTTCTTCCGGAAGGCTGGTGGTCAGCGCGGCAAGGATCGCTCCGGTGTCTTCATAACAGTGGAGTTTGAGAGCAAGGGCCGAGCGGATGACCTCTTCCTGATAGACGACCGGAATCGAACAATGCTTTACCCAGGTTCGCCAGTACTTAATCGTCTGGTCGAGGAATTCGTGGCTCACTTTGACGAGGTCGTCTTCAATCCCGATCCCCCACGTCAGCGCGAAGTACATCTTCGAGGTCAGCACGACCGGTGTTTCTTCGCAAAGATAGGTGAGCGGCATATTGGTGAGCAGCCGCAGGTATTCCCCCCGCATCTCGTACCGGAGATGGCTGCTGCCGCGGACAAATCGGACCGGCGTCTTGTCCCAGCCGGAAACCGGCTTACAACAGACGCGAATGGGTGGTGATCCGCTCAGCGGCTCGACGATTCGAAACAGAGCGGCCGGACGATACACGCGACCATATTGGAGAAAGCGAGGGCAAAAGTCGGTGATCTGGAACGCATCGCCGTTGGGGAGCGAGACGGTCGTCACCAAGATATTGGTGTTCGGAAGATAGCGTTGTATCGTGCTGGTTTCCGAGGGCGGGACGGCAGCGGAGATGGAAAAGTGTCCTCCCTCCGGATCCAGTATTTTGCCGAAGATCGGAGGGCTGTCCGGTCTGGGAAGGCACAACCAGTCGATCGACCCGTGCGTGCCGATCAGCGCGGAAATTTGGCAATTACCGATAAGTCCGTACGGATACACAAGATGACCATATTTGATTTCTCCGTGAAAGTAAACTAACTTGTTTCCATGAGATTGCTCGCCCTCTCGTTGCGGTTCGTACTTCCATTGGTGATTGTATTAGCCGTGATCGCCTATGGGGTCATCCCGCTCGTCGACTCTCTTCAATTAAAATGGTTTGTCCGCGATCTCGACATGCGGTCTAAGCTCATGATCGGTACGATGGAAGGCCCGCTGTCTGACCTTCTAGTATCCAACTCAAAGGGCAAAATCCACGCGTACTTTACACGCATCATTCAAGATGAACGATTGTATGCCCTGGGTTTTTGTGACCTCGACAATCGCCTTCTCTATGAGACCCAAACCTACCCGCAAGATGTCACCTGTAAAGATACCCTGGACCTCGCCCCTAACTCGTCCACCGTACGGTCGTTCAACAGCGGACCGCTCCATATCACGTCGGCATCGATTGAATCAAACGGTCGCCGGCTTGGACGTCTGTTGCTCCTCCATGACATGAGGTTTATCCAACAACGGAGCAGCGATACGAAACGGTACGTCTTTTATTTGTTTGCCGGGCTTACGGCCGTTATCTCGCTGGTGACCGTGCTGGTCGCACACTTCAGCTGGAAAGAATGGGTGGCCGGGGTACGAGCGCTGTTGAAGGGCGAACGGCTTCTGACCCCGCTGACGCAGGAGCAGCATGCTCCCGAACTCCAGCCGTTGGCGAAGGATTTGCGCTCGCTCATACAGGCTCTGGAAGCCGATCGGCGCATGCGCGATGAGAGTCAGATTTCGTGGACTCCGGTCAGTCTCAAGACGATCCTTCACGAGCAACTCGCCGGCGATCAGGTGTTGATCGTCTCCAACCGCCAGCCCTACGCCCACTATTGGCAGGATCAGGAGATCGTGGTGCAGGTACCGGCGAGCGGGCTCGTCTCCGCACTGGAGCCGGTGATGCGCGCTTGTTCGGGAACCTGGGTGGCACATGGGAATGGATCCGCCGATCGAACGGTCGTGGATGCACGGGACCATGTCGGCGTCCCGCCGTCGCATCCTACGTATGAGATCCGCAGAGTGTGGCTCACCGCAGAGGAGGAGGCCGGGTACTATTACGGGTTTGCCAACGAGGGATTGTGGCCGCTGTGCCATATCGCGCACGTCAGGCCCACGTTCCGTTCATCGGATTGGAAACATTATGTGACCGTCAATGAGCGTTTTGCCCAAGCCGTCTACGAGGAGGCCACGAGCGACAATCCGGTCGTGCTCATCCAGGATTATCATTTTGCCCTGCTTCCCAGGCTCATCCGAGACCGGCTGCCGACAGCGACGATCATTATGTTCTGGCACATTCCATGGGCCAATGCGGAAAGTTTTGGGATCTGTCCCTGGAGACAGGAAATTCTGGAAGGGCTGCTCGGGAGCAGTATTCTGGGATTCCACACCCGAGTCCACTGCAACAACTTCATCGACAGTGTGGACCGAATCCTCGAGGCGCGCATCGATCGAAACAGTTCAACGGTTTCCTATGGGGGAAAGATGACGGCGGTCAACCCCTATCCGATTTCCATCGAGTGGCCTCTGCAGGGGCTGCGCAACCAACAACCGGTTCCGGAATGCCGAACCAAGCTGCGGGAAATGTATGGGATGCCGTCGGATCGCTTCGTGGGCCTTGGGGTTGAACGTCTGGATTATACGAAAGGGATCCTGGAACGATTTATGGCCGTGGAGCGGCTGTTGGAGCTCCAACCGGAATGGATCGGAAAGTTTACGTTTCTTCAGATCGCCGCGCCCAGCCGTTCAATGATCGAGCAGTACCAGCACTTCACCAACCAGGTGTATGCGTTGGCCGACCAGATCAACAAGCGGTTCGGGCGAGACGGCTATGAACCGATTTGCTTACGGATTCAACACCACGACGCCTCTCAGATCTACCAGTGTTACCGCGGAGCGGACTTGTGCGTGGTCAGTAGTCTGCATGACGGCATGAATTTAGTCGCCAAAGAGTTTGTCGGTGCTCGGGACGACGAACAGGGGGTGCTGATTCTGAGCCAATTTACCGGAGCTGCGCGGGAATTGACGGAAGCGGTCGTGATCAACCCGTACGACATTGATCAGTTTGCCGCCGCGCTCCATCTCGGTCTCACGATGCCGAAGCTTGAGCAGCGGGCGAGGATGCAGAGCATGCGCGGCTTGATCCAAGAGTTCAACGTATATCGCTGGGCCGGTCGTATGCTCATCGATGCCGCCCGCATGAGACAGAAGGAACGAGTCATGAGGCAGGCCCGACGACCGAGCCTGCTGAGTTGATGGAGCGATGATGGACTATCTCTTGACGGAAAAGGGAAAAAGTGAGCTCGAAGCGCTCCTGAAGGTCCGTTCTCTGTATGCGTTTGATTTTGACGGAACCTTGGCGAAGATCGTCCGAGAGCATCATGCGGCGAGGCTATCGCGTCCCATCCGGTTCTGGCTCGAGGAACTGGCGAAGCGCGCTCCCACCGCCATCATCTCCGGTCGCTCGGTGGAGGATCTCCGCTCACGTGTCGGAACGGTCGTGCCGCACTTGATCGGAAACCATGGCTCAGAAGGGGTGCATACGGCGGAAGAAGAAATGCGGCACGTACGGGAGACCTGTTCCTCATGGCTGCAATTGATCAACGACCGATTCCGGGACGAGCTGACCCGAAGGGGCGTGGTCGTCGAACATAAGTCTTATTCACTCTCTTTCCATTATCGGACGGTCGATCAGCGAGACGAGGCGCGGGCACTGATTGCTCGAATCATCGCCGAATTGTCTCCTCCTCCGCGTATCGTCTTAGGGAAATCGGTCGTCAATGTGATGCCGCCGACGGCGTCGCACAAGGGGACGGCGTTGCTGGAATACCTGGGCCGACTTGACTGTACTATGGCTCTCTACGTGGGAGACGACGAAACCGATGAGGACGTCTTCGCGCTACGAGATGCCCGCGTTCTCACCGTGCGGATCGGTAAGAAGAACGGTTCATCCGCCCGGTATTTCCTCAAAAGACAGTCGGAAATCACTGAAATGCTTCGATTGCTCGTCGAGGGCGGTGACCAAAGCGTTCACACCTGGAGCGGCTGCCACGAACAGGGAGTCTCTCGGTCTGCTTAGCATCCTGGGCGAATAGATTCACAGGATGTTGAACGAGTTCTCCAGCTTCGTTCTTGCGAGACACGATCATACCGTCTTCTATTTTCTTCGGGTCGGGGACCTCATTCCATCAATTGCGATCGTTCTCGCCCAAGGAGGAGATCGTAGGGGGAAAAATCGTCGCTCAACACGACACCCGGCGGCCAGGGCTCGGTCCGACGACTACTCAGCATCGCGATCGTTTCCATCGGCAGACGCTGCTTCATCGCCATGTCCGTGACCTTCGCCACAAGACTGTCCGCCGATTCATGCTCAATGAACCGGCCTCCAAAGAAAATCAGATTCTTCGCCGGCGTCATCCCGGTCTTCCACGGCCCTTCGACCGCAAACGTGGTGAGGACCGGAAAGGCTTGTCGCATGGTTTGGACGACCGCGGCGGCTCGCGCGAGATCGCCTTCTTTGCCGGATGATGCCAGATTAACCGCGACGATTCCCTCCGGGTTCAGGTGCGTTCGTACCAATGAGTAAAACTCCGACGTGGTGAGGTGAAAAGGAATCATGTCTCGTGCGAAGGCGTCTATCCACATGACATCGTACGTCCGATCCGTGGCGTTGAGAAAAGCTCGGCCGTCCTTCACAAAGATGTGGTGGTTGGCCGGCGGGCGATAATCAAAATATTCTTCGGCCATGCGGACGACGACCGGGTCAAATTCGACGATATCCAACTCCAACGCAGGCCAGTGCCGCGCCAACCACTTCGCCAACGACCCGCCGCCATGACCAAGAATGAGGCCGCGCTTCGGCTCGGATACCAGCGCCAAAGAAGACACCATCATTTGGCTGTAGGGGAGAAAAAGGGACGTCGGGTCGACTTTCCACATGGTCGCGTGGAACGTACGATCCAAGACGAGATACCGGAAAAGGTCATCTTCGCGAATACGGACCTGCTGATACGGACTTTCCTCCTGATAGATGGGGACCTTCAATCGGTGAAAAGGATGGAGAGCCATGGCTCCCAGCAGGGTGCAGCAACCAAGCGCGGTCAGCACTACCGACGGACGAGCCGATGTTCCTTTCATCAGCCACAGGAATCCAAGTCCGACCTGAACGCCGCCCAGCCAGGTCATCAACGATTGGCTTCCGAGCCACGATAGGAGGAAAAATGCAGTGCCCCAGGTTCCGGCCAGACTACCGACGGTCGACAGGGCGATCATGCGGCCCGTCTGTCGACCGAGGTGATCCATGTCTGCAACCGCCAAGCGCAACATGGCCGGCAACACACCGCTGAGCCCGAACGCGGGGGGAGCGAGAAGGACGGTCGCGGCGAAGCAAGGGCCCCAGCGAGGGTCTTGCACCATCTTCTCGATCTCGAATAGAACAGGTTGGTTCACCCACGAAACGAGAAACGTCCAGCTTCCTGAAAAGAGTAACAGGGCGGCCAGCACTCCCCCGCCGGTATAACGGTCGGAGACCCACCCGCCGAACGCATAGCCGCTGCTCATGGCGGCCAGGATCACGCCGATCAATGCGCCCCAGACAAACAACGAACTGCCGAAGACAGGAGCCAACAGCCGACTGCCGAGTATTTCCAACGCCATGACCACCGCCCCGGTCACGAGGGCGGTTAGGAGCAGAAACCAGCGTGGGATTCGTGAATGGTAAGGAGTCATCGGGATGGAGGTATGACGGTGCTTCTCCAGATCAGGCGGAGCGGCGTCGGATTGTACTCAACGCATTTTCCGAGAGTCAATGAACTTGAAAGACCTTCATGGTGTCAATCGATCCTGGAATTCATTGCTCGCCAGTATTCAGGTTGCTATACTTCCAACCTGATTGCTTAGTGTGGTGAGGAGGGGGCCCATGCACATCAGTGTGATTGGAACCGGCTATGTCGGATTAGTCACCGGTGCCTGCTTTGCCGAGTTCGGCGTGAATGTGACCTGTATGGACAACGACGCCCGAAGAATCGAGAAACTTGAGAAGGGGGAGGTTCCGTTCTACGAACCAGGTATTACAGAATTGGTGACGAAGGGAACCAGGGAAGGCCGACTGAGCTTTACGACCGATATTGCGAAAGCAGTCGATAAGGCGCTGGTCATCTTTATCGCAGTCGGAACTCCACCGCGAGGCGATGGTTCTGCTGATCTATCGTACGTCGAAGAAGTCGGCAAAGGAATCGCTCGCAACATGACCGGATACAAGGTCATTGTCACCAAGTCGACGGTGCCGGTCGGGACCGGCGAAAAACTTCGTGAGGTCATCAAGAAGACTCAGACTCATGCCTTTCGGTTCGATATCGTGTCGAATCCCGAGTTTCTACGGGAAGGGTCCGCGATCGAGGACTTTTTACGTCCCAATCGGGTCGTCATCGGAGCCGACAGTGATCAGGCGGTCGCCATCATGAGGGACTTGTACCGTCCACTGTATCTCATTGAAACACCCATCGTCGTCACCGATATTCCAACGGCTGAGTTGATCAAGTATGCTTCAAACGCCTTTTTGGCCACGAAGATTTCCTTCATCAACGAAATGGCCAACCTTTGCGAACGGCTGGGGGCCAACGTGCAGATGGTGGCGAAAGGAATGGGATTGGACAACCGCATCGGTCCAAAGTTTCTGCATGCGGGCGCCGGATTCGGAGGGTCCTGTTTCCCGAAAGATTTGGCGGCGTTGATTCAGACCGGCGAGCGAGTCGGCTATCCGGTGCAGGTGGCCCTCGCCGCCTCCAAGGTCAATGAGGATCAACGGCGCCGCATGGTGGACAAGATTCGAGACGCGGTGGGAGGGCTCAAGGGAACAACGTTGGGCCTGCTCGGACTTTCATTTAAGCCCAACACCAACGATTTGCGAGAGGCTCCTGCGTTAGCGATCAGTCAGGAATTGTTGAAACAAGGAGCCGTGGTGCGTGCGTATGATCCGATCGCTCTCGATGACGCATGCCGGATCGTATCGGCTCTGAAGCCCTGCGCAGATCCATACGACGCGGCAGAGGGGACGGACGCGCTGATCATCATGACCGAATGGAACCAATTTCGGAACCTCGACCTTGAGAGGCTGAAAGGAATCATGAAATCGCCGATTCTCATCGACTTGCGTAACGTCTACGATTCGGATCGTGTCGTCAGTCATGGATTTCACCACATCTCAGTCGGTCGCCCCAGCAAAAGTCCTCACACAGCGACGTAAATCTAGGTCAACCGCGGCAACTCGGTCTCGGTCTTGCCTTGGTCCTTGGTTTTCGGCTTGTACCCCATTCGATCGAGCACTTTCATGATTCTGGTCTTCAGTCGATCATCGGCGTCGGCCAACGCGGTGGCCAGCGGTTCCACGGCCGGTTTGCCGATTTTCCGGAGAATCTCCGTTGCGGATTGGCGAATCTCGTCCTCTTCGGACACCAGAAGCGGAATGAGCGAGGGGACGGAGTGACCGCCGAGTTTGATCAACGAATCATAGGCTCGTTGCCGCACGTCACCCACTTCGTCGTTCAAGGCCGCCACTAAGGGATCGACGGCGCGGGGATCTTTCAACTCACCCAAGACCTCCGCGGCGTACTTCCGATTCAGCCAGTGTGAATCTTTGAGGTCCAGCAACATGGCGTCGGCTCTGGCGGCGTTGGGGTCTTTGGGGCGGATCCTAAAGCTCTTCGCGACCCGCTTGCCGCCTTCTTCCACCACACGGATCGTGGCGCCGTCTCCCGCTTTGATCTTCTTCAGGTCTTCCAACGCCTCTTCTGCCACGTCGAGCACGACCGTCTTACCGTCGTACGCCAGAAGTTCCACCTCGAGCTGTTTGCGTTCGGGGTTGACCGCCACCACTCGCTCTGTCACCAGATTGAAACCGTCTTTTTTCTCTCCGCCTTTCGGCGCAATCTGAATCAACTTCTGCACGTCATCTGCCATGGATCGCTATCCTCTGTTGGAGTGTTATTGAGGTTCAGGTGTCCAGCCCAGACTGGTCAGCACGGCTTCCACGGTTTCCTGCACCAGGGTATTCTCGTCTTCTCGGAGTGCCAGTAAGGGTTGAATGGCTTCCTTGGCACCGAGCCGCGCGAGGGATTCGGCGGCATTCCGTCTCACCAGCCAATCTTCATCTTGCAGCGACGCGATCAACGGATCGACTCCCCGGCGATCGCCGATCTTACCGAGCGCCTCCGCCGCGTGACGGCGTACCATCCAATTCGAACCGAGCAAGCCGTCGATCAACGCTTCGACCGCCCGCACGTCGCCGATTTTCTTCAAGACTCGGGCTGCGTCCTCGCGCAGAGTGCTGTCCATGAGGGCCTCGATGAGCCCAGGCACCGCTTGAGCATCGCCGATCCGCTCGAGCGCCCACACAGCCGCCGTACGCACCGCACCGTCTCGGTCCTTGATTGCTTTGACCAGAGGTTCAACAGCGCGTCGATCTCGCAGCTTCCCGAGTGCCGAGGCCGCCTGTTCTCTAATGGCCCAGGAGTTGTCCTCTAGCGCGTCGATCATCGGCTCGACGACCGATGGGCCCATTCGTACGACCGCACTGGCCGCAGCCTCTCGAATGACCGCATCTTCGTCGGCCATCAGGTCGATCAACCGGGGAAGCGCCTCCGGGCCGGTCTGGCCGAGAGTCGCGATGGCATGGTCGCGCAGGGCCTCGTTGTCGTCATACAACGCCCGAATGAGCTGATCGATTCGATCTGAAGCCGCCTCTTCACTCATGTCTCGTATCCTCTTCGTGGGCCTGAATTTCCATGGCCGTGATGGCGTCGAGTTTGTCGGCGATCAGGCCGGCATTATAGGCCACCAGGCCGTCACGATCCGTTCGGAGTCGGTCAAAGAGTTCCTTGTGTGGACGCAAGACCCCGACTTCCTTGATCTTGGCCAGGGCCTCCATGGCATACACCCGCAGCGGCCGTATCGGAATGGCGTCAAGATAGAGCCGGGTCGGGCGCGCATCACCGATCAGTCCAAGAGCCTTGATCGCCAACTCTTTTACTCCGGTATCCTTGTCCTGTTCCAGTCGCTTCATCAATGGTTCGACGGCACGCACATCCCCGATTTTCCCCAATAAGTCGGCCGCAGCCTCGCGCACAAGCCAATCGTCGTCTTCGAGATATTCGATCAGGATTTCCACGCTCGGTCGTCCGATCCCGAGAAGGTCGATGACCGTCGCCATGCGCGCTTCCTCTCGTTCGCTGGCTCCTTCGACTTCCCGCAACGCGTTGAACGTCTCATCGATTCGTTCGCGGATTGCGCTCAACTTCTTCAAGGTTCCGACGGCGATATCCCGGACGGCCGGCTGACCCATGGCCTCGATGAATGCGTCGATGGAACGGGGGTCCAGTAATTGATCGAGCATCGACGCCGCCGCGATCTGCAGGTCCTGATCCGGATGTTTGAGCATGTCGCAGAGAGGCTGAATAGAGGTTGGAATGGCCCCGATCAGGTGGGTCAAGACGTCTCGCCTCTCTCCCTGCGAAGTTTTCGGCAGCAAGGAGACCAGTGCGCGCGCTGTGTCCGTATCCAGTACGCCGGCCATCTGTTCAAGGGCCGCAGCACCCGCCTTTCGGAGGATCTCTTCATCGCTTTCGAGCAGTCCGACAAGGACGACTCCGGCCCGTGGGTCCTTGAGGCGAGCCAACATCCCCGCGGCTTCTTTTTTTAACTCGGGTGGCCCGGACCGTAGAGCATCAATGAGCGCACGGACGGACCGCGGTCCGCCGGCCACACAGGCTGCGGTCGCTCGCATGCGTCGCCAATCTTCTTCATGGGTCAGTTCAGAGACCAGCGTCTCGATGGTTTCTTTCGACATGGTCTTCAACGATGAATGGTCGACATCCGCTTCGGATTCCATCCGACGTGGGTCAACGTTTCACGGACATGGAATCGCAGGTTGTCGTCTTGCGAATCGGTTAACAGGGGAATCAGGAATGGAATAACCTTCGTTCCGAATGTGGCCAGTGCTGCCGCCGCGTCCGCACGGGTATAGGTCGGGCCCAGTGCGTCCACCAATGAAGGGATGGCCGCTTCGTCACCGATCAGGCCTAGGGCTCGTGCCGCCGCACTTTGCGTGATGAACTCTTCATTCCACTGATCTCCACAGCCAGTGACGGCCCTTGTCGCTTCGGGAGGCCTGGTTCCTGTGAGGACTTCGACCAGGACAGGGACGGCTCGTGTGTCGCCGATCCGGCCGAGTGCCTCAACCGCCAAGGTTCGAAGACCTGGTTCCCGCATAGCTGCCAATAAATATTCGACGGCTCTGGAGTCCCTGATTGCTCCCAAGGCCCGCACGGCATCTTCACGAACCGCGGAATCGTGATCGTTGAACAAGACCGAGAGCAACGGTTCAACTGCCTGTGGGGATCTGGTTTTGCCCAATGTTTCTACGGCATGGAGACGAACCAGCCATTCTTCATGTTTCAAGGCGCCCACCAACGATGGAATGGCTGCATCGCCGATGGCGGCCAGAGTGGCAGCCGCTTCTTCACGAACCGCTTTGACCTTGTCTTGGAGTAGCGGAAGGAGCGGATCGACGGCGTCAGCGGTTCGTATTCGCCCAAGAGCCTTGGCCGCGTGCATCCTCACGATCCAGTCGTTGCTCCGGAGAGCCTTGATGAGTGAAGGGAGCACCCGTTCATCTGCGATGGTAGACAAAATGGCGGATGCAGCTTCCTGAAGCGACAGGTCTGGCTGTTCGAGACAGGCACCGACCGCTTCAATCGCCGGTGTTCCGATCGAGCGCAAGGATTCAACCGCTGCTTCTCGGACAGAGCGATCCTCATCTCGGAGCAGGGCAACCAGAGGAGCGACCGCTCGCGGGTCCTTAAAGGTGCCGAGAAGACCGGCGGCTTCCTGGCGGATCGCCCAGTCTTCGTCTTTGAGCGCCGCAATCTGCTCTGTCACCGGGTTGCTCACTTGATCCTCCCAGACTTAGCGTACAACCCTAACATGGCGTTTTTCGCGGGGTCAACGAAGCAGAAACGCGGTGTTCCTACTCTGGATTCTCGGCCGGAAAAAGGGCAGTATGAGCACCGCATCTCCATGCCGTCTATCTTGGAGGCCCCAATGACTCACGGTAGAAATATTGCACGACTGGGTCGATGGCTAAGTGGAAGCCTACTTGCGGCCGCGCTTTCATCGGTTGTTCCCTCTGTGCAGGCCTACGAAGTCTGGGTCACCGACCAATCGGATACCGGGAAGGAAAGTGGTGGCTATCTCCATATTTTCGATGGGGCCAAACTCGCGGCCGATCCGGTCTCGGCGAAACCGGTTCAAACTATCGACCTGGCCGGAGAGATCGGCAAGTTCTGCGAAAACGCGACGAAGAAAGCTGTCCGCCGTCCGCACATGGTCTTCTTCAACGCGGCGCAGGATCACGTCATCATCTCGTTTTTGAGCGGCCACGTGCTGTTTATGGACGCGGCGACGAAGAAACCGGATACCTGTCTGTCGATGGGCAAGAACGCGCATGCCGCCTGGCCGACACCGAACCAGAAAATGGCCATCACCGCCAATATCGCTGAGAAGAAGTTCATCCGCATCTGGACGGACTATGCAGCGCACACGTTCAGTTTCGATGCTGAGAAGGATGTCCTCAATTTGGCCTCGTTCGAAGGCGGCGAGCGGCCGGATGCGGCACCCATCTGTCCGATCACCGAATCTTCCAGCAAATATGCATTCGTCACGTTGCGGGGCGGAGGGCTGTTGGTGGTTGACGTGACGGTGACGCCGATGAAGGTCGTGGCCACGTTGGACAACAACCAGGTCCATCCGGCCGGCTGTGGCGGCATCGAGTCCGGCGGCACGATGTACATCAATTCCGGCGGCGGCTGGCCCGTTGCTCCGTTGTCCTACGATGTGTATGCCCTCGACATGACCAACCTGCCCAAATCAATCACGGTCAAGCTCATCTCACAGCGCGACGACCAGTTCGCCGATTCGCACGGCATGGCGTCGGTCGGCCGGTATGTGTGGAATGCGGACCGAGCCGGGAACAACGTCGAGGTTATCGATACGCTGAGCAATTTGAGCGTCGCCTCGATTGATTTGACGACGAGTGCCAACGCCGACCCGGCGCCGGATCTCATGGCTGTGGCGCCGGACGGCCAGTATGTGTTTGTGACTCTGCGTGGACAGACTCCGTTGACCGGCAACGACAAGGACGTGCACAACGCCAAAGGCACGATCCCCGGTGTGGGCGTGATTCATGTGGAGGCAGGCGGAAAAGTCGGACACTACAAGGGCCAGGCCGTCGTCACGAACATGAAGGACGGAAGGGAAACCGCCGATGTTCACGGTATTGCGGTGCGGAAGTAACGTGAAGTCTT
>JBBIKN010000047.1:0-11497 GCA_037445435.1 Nitrospira sp.
CTTCAAGTTGAAAAGCCCTTCCCTATGAAGAGGGAACTGAAAGATAGAGAAAATTGGCGTTGCTCAGGTTATCTTTGAGTGTTGAAAAGCCCTTCCCTATGAAGAGGGAACTGAAAGATTGACGATGATAATGCTTCAAGGCGCGCAACCCTTGTTGAAAAGCCCTTCCCTATGAAGAGGGAACTGAAAAGGTTACGCTGCCGCTCTTGTCCCTCGCATTGTCTCAGCGTAATTGCATTGCTCCCACATTTGGGTTATTTTTCATGCCTCGCGCAGATACTGGAATATCGACTCACAGCCTCATTTGCTTTTCGTTATTGCATCAACATGAGTACTGCAACTTTCTGAGAAATGTGGAAATCCTATGAATTCAGACACCTCCGTGCAATCAGAGTGGGGCTCCTGCATAGTCGATATCGGAACCAACAGTAGACCCCATGCAGACCTGTGATTTTCTTGTCATTGGAGGCGGAGTCATCGGCCTCAGCATCGCCCGTGAACTTCGCAAGCGTCGGACGGACGCCCGTGTGTTGTTGATCGAAAAGGAACCGTCTTGTGGATCCCATGCCAGCGGGCGCAACAGCGGCGTGCTCCATGCGGGCTTCTATTACTCACCGGATAGTCTCAAAGCGAAGTTTACCCGTCTCGGAAATGAGCGACTCACCGCGTATTGTGAAGAAAATCGAATCCCCATCAATAAATGCGGCAAGCTCGTCGTCGCGAAGGATGCCGCAGACCTGCCATCGCTCGATGAATTATTCCGTCGCGGACAAATCAACGGCATTACCCTCCAAGCTCTTACGGAAGCGGAAGCTAAGGCCATAGAACCGCGTGTAAAAACATTCCAACGGGCGCTGTTTTCACCTCGTACCTCGACGATCAATCCGCTCCACGTCGTCAACGCCATGCAGCAAGATGCACTCCGTGAAGGAATTCAGATTCAATGCGACACGGCCTATCGAGGACGAGACAATGCGAACGTTCGCACGAACCGGGGCATCATCGCAGCCGGATACGTCGTCAATGCCGCCGGTCTGTATGCCGATAAAATCGCCAGGGACTATGGATTCTCGGAAAAGTATCGCATCCTGCCCTTTAAAGGCCTCTACCTCTATTCCGATGAACCGCCGGGTTCAATCCGTACCAATATTTATCCTGTTCCGGACCTCAGAAATCCGTTCCTGGGTGTCCACTTCACGATCACAGCCGACGGAAAGGCCAAGATCGGCCCGACAGCCATTCCGGCTTTCTGGCGCGAGAATTATGAAGGACTCGGCAACTTCAACTTTAACGAGCTCGTCGAAGTCGCGAGCCGAGGACTGAGATTGCTGACCGGAGCCGGATTCGATTTCCGACGCTTAGCGATGGAGGAGATCGCTAAATACTCTCGGAGCAAGATGGTGTCGCTGGCCTCGGTGCTCGCCGAGGGCGTGGCCGAGCGTCATTATCAAACATGGGGCCGTCCTGGAATTAGAGCTCAGCTGCTTGACATCACGAAGAAACAACTTGAAATGGATTTCGTCTTGGAAGGAGACAACCGCTCCATGCACGTCCTCAACGCCGTGTCTCCCGCCTTTACCTGTTCGCTCCCCTTCGCGAGCTATGTCTGCGATCAGATCGACAAAACGATAGGCTGACGCAGCAAGATGTTGAAAAAGTCCCCCAGCGTTGTTCTCGCATCGCTCAGACACTCACCGCATGCCAGACGAAGGAACGGTACGTATCCGCTCGCCTGTGATCGAGGCGAGCGGCTCACGCGAAGCTTCGTGTGTACCTCTTTGCCCCTTCGATCGCTGCGGCCTGGCCTGAGGAAAGGCGCATCTTGGCGCGCCGGGTGGGCGGGTGAGAACGGCGACCTTTTGAACATCCTGCGGACCCATTCGACTATGATCCGATTAGCAAACACGCACTTCTTCTCCAACGTCGAATCGCAGATTGCGGGCTGCGCTTTCTTCCTGGAGAAAAATTTCCAGGTTTCCGCTGCTGTTGATCAATGCAGATGGAGCCCGACGACTTCCCTGACTGTAGCTTTCGACCAATTCATTAATGACGTACGTGCCGATATGGATCTCCACCTCGGATTGTCCATTTACTGCTCGAAATTCCCTTACTTGCCTCGCAGTGATATTTGAAATCAGATTCCCGAATCGATCGACGGAAACGATTTTTCCGATCAGCAAGTCATCATGTAAAACCGGGATCGCCACGGAACGACGGATCGGATCATGGACCGCCGGACCAAAAAATGTCGGTGGCACTCCTCTGCTCAACCACGCGGCGGCCGGTGCGAACACATCACGGCCGTCAAAGGTCGATCCGGCCGTTTCCAGACGATACTGTTGATTGTTGAGCTGCCACACCTTCGCTTCCACCTCCTGCTCAAGAATTTCGGTGAATAACCCATTATCAGGACCGACAAAAAACGAGCCGGCCGCGGAGACGAGCAACGCCCGTCGCTCTGTCCCGACTCCCGGGTCAACCACGGCGACATGGATGGTCCCCCCCGGGAAATAGCGATAGCAGGACTTCAAGAAGTACCCGGCTTCTTGAATCTGGTGGGAGGCGATTTGGTGCGAAAGATCGACGATGGCGACGGCGGGGTTGATCGAGAGAATCACCCCCTTCATGCTTGCGACAAAATAATCACGCTCTCCAAAATCCGTCAGCAGCGTGATAAAGGGGCGGGTATCCCGCACGTCAGAATTCCTCGAATTTTATCTCCACAACCTCGTATTCAACCATCTTTACGGGGGTCTTCACTTCTACAAAATCTCCAACGCGCTTGCCGATGAGTGCTCGACCGACCGGGGACTGTACGGAGATCTTGTTGAATTTCATGTCGGCTTCGTCCTGCCCGACCAAGGTATATTGTTTCTTTGTTTGAGACTCCTGCTCCACAACCATCACGGTTGCCCCGAAGACCACCGTCTCTGTGGTGCGTCCCGCGGTTTCCACCACGCGGGCATCTGCGAGCTTCGTTTCGAGCTCGGAAATCCGCGACTCAATAAACCCCTGGCGCTCTTTGGCGGCATCGTACTCGGCGTTCTCGCTGAGGTCGCCATGTGCCCTGGCCTCTGCGATCGCTTCGATTACTTTCGGCCGCTCAACCTTGCGCAAACGATCCAATTCCGCCTTCAGCGCATCATAGCCTTTCTTCGTAATAGGGGTCGGCATGCTTTAGTCGCTCCTGAGCAGTTTGAGTATGCTGTAAAAATCGTCCAGCTGCGTTCTCACACCGATCAAGGCTTCAACCTACCACTAGGGAAAGAGCCTGCAGACAGCTCGGGGCGCCTCAGCCTCTAGGACACTGGACGCTCACTGACTCACGCGCGTCCGCAAACGTGACGCTTATTATTCTTTGCGTCGCGGACCTCTGCGGCCTTGCCCGTGGAGAGGCGCGTCTCGGCGCGCCGGCGTCGGGCTGGTGATAGCAGCAGAGCTTTTCGAGCATCCTCTATAATTTTTTATGGCCGATGATACTCCTGCAATGTACGAATCGCTAAGCTCTTTTGGGTGGTCGCTTCGATTCCCATCACGGCTGCATGGGCGCCTCGCATGGTCGTGAAATACGGAATGCCTCGGTGGAGAGCTTCCCGTCTGATGGACAACGAATCCACGTGAGCAGAGGCGGTGCGGACCGTATTGATGACGAGGGCCACCGCTCCGTTCTTAATATGGTCGACAATATGCGGACGTCCTTCATTTACTTTATTGACCGTACCCACTTCAACCCCGTGTTCTCTCAGATACGCGGCTGTACCGCTGGTCGCTTGAATCTGAAATCCAAGCATACGTAACCGCTTCGAGAGATCCAACGCAACAGGACGATCGGATTGTTTTACGCTCACAAAAGCCGTTCCCGACGTCGGGAGAACCGCTCCGGCGCCCGCTTGTGATTTTGCAAACGCCCACCCGAAATCTCCATCGATACCCATCACTTCCCCGGTCGACTTCATTTCCGGCCCCAGGAGCACATCGACACCGGGAAATTTATTGAACGGAAAGACCGCTTCTTTGACCGAAAAATGTGCCGGCACAGGAGCGTCCGCAAAGCCCAGCTCCTTGAGCGTTCTTCCCATCATCACCTTCATCGCCAACTTGGCGAGCGGCACACCGATCGCTTTACTCACAAACGGCACGGTTCGAGACCCGCGAGGGTTGACTTCAAGAACATAGATGGTTTGGCCTTTAACCGCAAACTGTGCATTCATCAGCCCAACCACGCCCAGTTCCAACGCCAGCAAGCGCATTTGCCGCCCGATCTCGCGCACAATGGGCCTGTCTAAGGTATACGGAGGCAGTGAACAGGCTGAATCTCCGGAGTGAACCCCGGCTTCTTCGATATGTTCCATGATTCCTGCCACGACCACGGTTTCACCGTCCGAAATCGCATCGGCATCGACTTCGATGGCATCGGCAAGGTACTTATCGATCAAGACCGGATGATTGGGCGACGCCTTGACCGCAGAGTGCATGTACTCCAACAAGCCGGCTTCGTCATACACGATCTGCATTGACCGCCCACCCAACACGTAGGACGGCCGGACCATGACTGGATAGCTGATCCTTCCGGCAATCTGCACCGCCTCCTCGACAGATCGAGCGATTCCACTTTCCGCCTGTCTTAAGCCCAACTGATTGAGAAGACCTCGGAACCGTTCCCTGTCTTCTGCCAAATCGATGGCATCGGGACTGGTGCCGAGAATCTTCACGCCCGCTTTCGAAAGTGGAAGCGCAAGTTTCAAAGGTGTCTGCCCGCCGAACTGTAGAACCACACCGATCGGCTGCTCTCGATGGACGATGTTGAGGACGTCTTCATGCGTGAGGGGCTCGAAGTACAGCCGATCCGACGTATCGTAATCCGTGCTCACAGTCTCCGGGTTGCAGTTCACCATGATCGTGTCGATCGCTTCTTCTCGAAGCGCCATCGCCGCATGGACACAGCAGTAATCGAACTCGATCCCTTGGCCGATCCGATTAGGGCCTCCACCGAGAATGACGACCTTTTGTCGCTCCGATGGTCTGGCTTCGCACTCCAGGCCGTACGTGGAATAGAGATACGGCGTTTGCGCCTCGAATTCCGCGGCGCAGGTATCAACCCGTTTATACGTGACCCCCCGCGTCCCTGGTTGCGTACGGACTCGCCGGACAGCCGTCGCCTCGCATCCGAGTAATTGTGCGATCCGATCGTCTGAAAATCCAAGTTCTTTCGCCTTCCATAGCAACTCACTGCTCAAGACGGCTGTTGGGTTGGCGGCATGACCGGCGAGCCGTTGCTCAAAATCCACCAGCTGTCTGACTTGATCTAAAAACCAAGGATCTATTTTTGTCGTGGCAAATAGTTCCTCATCCGTGAATCCGAGGCGCATGGCGTCGGCCACATGCCACAAGCGTTCCGGCAATGGTGTCCGCAGCACCCGACTGAGTTTTTCGATCGCTTCCGGCCGGTTAAACTCGGCTGGAACTCCTCGATCCAGTCCAAACCGGGACGCCAACCCGCTCAGGTCCAACTCCAGAGAACGAATGGCCTTCTGCAGAGACTCCTTGAAGGTACGTCCGATCGCCATCACTTCCCCGACCGACTTCATCTGCGTAGTCAAAGTCGGGTCAGCCCCCTTGAACTTCTGAAAGGCAAATCTCGGGATCTTGACCACGACATAGTCGATCGCCGGCTCGAATGATGCCTTCGTGACACCGGTGATGTCGTTGGTGATTTCATCGAGTGTGTATCCGACGGCAAGCTTGGCGGCGATCTTCGCGATCGGAAACCCTGTTGCCTTCGACGCCAACGCCGAGCTTCGAGACACCCGAGGGTTCATTTCAATGACGACCATCTCTCCGTTGGCTGGATTGATGCCGAACTGAATGTTGGACCCTCCCGTATCGACCCCGATCTCTCGGATGATACGGAGTGCGGCGTCCCTCATCCGTTGGTATTCTTTGTCGGTCAACGTCATGGCCGGCGCGACCGTAATACTGTCTCCTGTATGGACACCCATCGGATCGAAGTTTTCAATCGGGCAGACGATGACGACGTTGTCCTTCAGATCACGCATGACCTCCAATTCGTACTCTTTCCATCCAATGACCGATTCTTCGATCAGCACCTGACTGACCGGGCTCATGGCCAACGCCCAATCGATCAGCTTCTCGAATTCCTCTCGATTATAGGCGATATTTCCGCCGGTTCCTCCCATGGTAAAGGATGGACGAATGATCGCGGGGAAGCCGACGATATCCAGAATGGTCAGGGCGTCTTGTCGCGTGTGTGCCGTACCGCTCTTCGGCACCCGCAGGCCGATTCGATGCATGGCCTGCTTGAAGGCGTCCCGGTCTTCCGCTTTATGAATGGCCTCCGCTGACGCGCCGATAAGAGCGACACCGTACTTCTCGAGCACCCCTCGCCTCACCAACCCCATAGTGGTGTTGAGGGCCGTTTGCCCACCCATGGTGGGAAGCAAGGCATCCGGGCGCTCTCGATCGATCACCTTCTCAACCACATCCAAGGTAATCGGTTCGACATACGTTCGATCAGCCATCTCCGGATCTGTCATGATCGTCGCCGGATTGCTGTTGATGAGGATGACTTTATACCCCTCCGCTTTCAACGCTTTGCAGGCCTGTGTGCCGGAATAATCGAATTCACAGGCTTGGCCGATGACGATCGGACCGGACCCGATCATGAGAATTGATTGAATGTCCGTACGTTTGGGCATCGTGTCGTGATGGTCGGGTCAGCTGGACGGACGCGTGGGACCAATCTGTGGGTGATACGGAGCCGCCGGTATAGGTTGATCATCACCCTGCGCCGCGTGGTAGTACTTCATGGCCTCCGGCAACCAGGCCTCAATCTGGTTGATCCGTGCCAGATCCGAGGGGTGCGTAGACAGAAACTCCGGAATATTATGCTTCGATCGAAAGCAGACTTTATCGATCATCTGCCTGGGACACCCACTCATCCGCTCCCAAAATGGCACGGCCTCTCGAGGGTCATAGCCGGCCTGCGCCATCAATTTCAGTCCGATATAATCGGCCTCGGATTCCTGCTTTCTCCCGAACGGCAAGGAGACTCCGACTCCATAGGCGCTCATTGCAGCCATCGCCGCATCCGGGCGCCCCACGGCAGCGCCAGCAGCCAGTGCGCCGACTTGGCCGATCGTTTCAAGGATGCTTCGGCTATACCGCTCCGCCCCATGGCGTTGGAGCGCATGGGCCACCTCATGCCCGATGACGGTCGCCAAACCATCTTCGTTCTTCGTGATCTTGAGGATCCCTGTGAACACGGCAACCTTCCCACCAGGAAGCGCAAAGGCGTTGATCGTACGGTCATCTCCGATAATGGCGAACTCCCAATCGTACTCCGGCTTGTTGGCCACCGCCGCAATTCGCTTCCCGACCCGGTTGACCATCTCATTGAGCTCTGGATCACCACTGACCGGAGCCTTGCGCAACAA
The DNA here is from genome assembly GCA_037445435.1 of Nitrospira sp. Taxonomy (GTDB): domain Bacteria; phylum Nitrospirota; class Nitrospiria; order Nitrospirales; family Nitrospiraceae; genus Nitrospira_D. Next base: position 7,455 of record JBBIKN010000047.1, read on the forward strand.
TTCACGGTAGACGCCGATGCCCATCGCAATTTCTTTTTCCTCGGAGATATAGATGAATTGATCTCGCGCCGTTCCCGGCGCACGGACGCATCCTCCCAGCGTTGAGACCAAACCACCCGCTGCACCCAGACCCAGTAGGCAGGCCAACCCCAGCATCCCTCGAACCCCGTGCAAAAGCACGGTACGACGATCGACGGCTGTTGAGAACGGTCTGTCGCTCTCCTGATCTGCCGGCAGTGTCATCCTGAATCCTTTGATTGAAGCCGATGGTCATTATATTACCAGTCATGCGACGACCAGTCATGCATCCGACCCTCCCCGACTACGGCATCCACAAGTACATGAACTGGGGAGTTCCCCCACGGACAAATGACATGAGGTCGAGATCGGCAAGACCGGCGAGTCCGCTCGGCGCCAACAGCTTGGAATACACGTTGTTAAAGTATTCACCCGGACGTTGGTACGTGACGACTCTGGCTTCCGTTAGACCGGCTCTTTTCTTGGCCAAATCGATTGCGTCTTCGAGATAGCCGATCTCATCGACCAAGCCAGCCGCTTTGGCTTGTTCGCCGGTATAGATTCGCCCATCAGCCAACCGTTTGATCTGTTCCATCTGTAAATTCGTGCGCCCCTCTTGAACGATATTCAAGAAACGTTGATAAAACGAATCGATGAGTCCTTGGAAGATGGCTCGTTCCTCCGTGGTCATGGTCCGAAACGGCGAGCCCATATCCTTGCGAGGACCCGATGTCACTGCCGTTGCGTCCACCCCCACCTTCTCTAAGAGCCCTCGCGCATTGATCGTCAGCATAATCACGCCGATACTGCCGGTCACGGATGAAGGATGTGCCAGCACCGTGTCGGCCGCCGCGGCGATATAGTAGCCCCCCGATGTGCCCAAATCCATGATGGAGGCCACAATGGGAATCTTGCGATTGGCTTTGAACGTTTTCAACTCATGATAGATGATATCCGATGCCGTCACCGTCCCCCCAGGCGTATTCAGGCGAAGCACCACGGCTTTGACGTTCTCATCCTTTGCCGCCCGCGTCAGCTGTTCCTTCACGCCGGCAATCATGCTGGGTGCAGGTCGCAATCCATCTTTTTCCTGAGAGCTGATCACCCCCGAAATTTCGATCAACAGTACTTTGGCTTTGCCGGTCCCGTCGACTTGGATTTCTTGTAAAGGCCCAGGGCCTGGGAACAACGGAAAATTAAAGGTGCATCCAGACAGCACCAGTCCGATCACCCCGCTGATCAAACGATTATGCATGATGGATCTCCATAAGACGCACGAATTCCTCGAACAAATACGCGGCATCATGAGGCCCCGGCGCGGCTTCCGGGTGATATTGCACGGAGAAGACGGGGTGGTCCAGACAGACCATCCCCTCGATCGAATAGTCGTTCAAGCTCACATGGGTGAGCGACAGTTTTCCATACCGAGTGTCCATCACAGGCGGGGACTTGGGCACCTCAGAAAGTGACGGAGGACCCTGCACGGCGAAATTATGGTTCTGCGACGTAATTTCGACCTTTCTCGTCCGAAGATCCATCACGGGATGATTCGCCCCATGGTGACCGAATTTCAACTTATAGGTCTTGAGGCCGAAGGCCAAGCCAAGAATCTGATGGCCCAAACAAATGCCAAAGATCGGATAACGTCCGATCAGCCGCTCCATTGCCTGTGCAGCATAGGGAACGCCCTCCGGATCGCCCGGACCGTTCGAGAGGAAAACGCCGTCGGGGTTCAGTGCCTCGACTTCATCGGCTGATGTCGCTGCAGGCACCACCGTAACCTGGCAACCGACATCCACCAATCGTCTCAGAATGTTGTGTTTAATACCGAAATCATAGGCCACGACTCGCCATGGCTTGGACTTTTCATGTGTTCTGCCGTTTGACGACGTCCAGTCGCCGGTCCCCGTCGTCCAGTCATACGGACGTGCGCAGCTGACCTCCGCAGCCAAATCTCGACCCACGATGCCGGGGGCTTGCCTGGCTTGCCCTACAGCCCGATCAGGGTCGAGATTGAGATGCGTGATGATCCCCTGCTGTGACCCATACTCACGCAAATGCCTAGTCAACGCTCTCGTATCGATCCCTTCGATCGCGACGACCTTTGCTTCCTTCAACGATTCCTGAAGGGTCTGTCTGCACCGCCAGTTACTGACAAGACGACTGGCCTCCATGACGACGAACCCTTCCGGCCATGCTCGGCGGGATTCGACATCCTCCGGTGTGACTCCATAGTTCCCGATATGGGGACAGGTCATCGTGATGATCTGCCCCTTATACGACGGATCCGTCAGGATCTCCTGATAACCGGTCATGGCCGTATTGAAGACGACCTCACCGACCGTTTCACCCTCATGGCCAAGGGCACGCCCCTCGAACACCGTTCCATCCGCCAGTGCCAACAATGCTTTTTTCACGGTTATCTTCCACTCCGGTCAAGCGACCGTTTGGCTCTGATTCCGATAAGCAGGACGCCCAGAAGAAGGTTGAACATATACAGAGACCGGATCGGCAAAAGCACACGAAATAGCGCTTCCAAAGCCGTCTTCCTTGCCGTTTCATCCTTTGTACTGAACGCCTCCGCCTGAAGCGCTGCAGCATTGGGATGCAGAACGGCAATAATGACCCCGGCGATCATCACCATGATTGCCAGGACGATCATCTCACTCCGTCCGACTGCTAGGATGGGATCTCCGCTCAACCGACGATACGCAGTCGCAGCAGAGAGAATCACAGCGGCGCCGATGACGAAACGATGGTAGCCCTCGAACGTTCGCGTCAAAAACATGCCTCCAGAATCCTGTCCGCCGAATGTATTGAACACAGCCGGAATCACCGCTCCGCTCAGTACCATCATGCCTCCAACCCAAACGGCGAGCGCCAGCCACTCCAGCGCAAGGCACACAACCATCCCCCAATGGGGTAGCCTTCGCACCGCACTACCGCTCCACCGGCCCGGTCTCGAACACCACCCTACCTCCTACAATGGTTGTATTCACTCGTCCTTTCACCTTCCACCCTGAAAACGGCGTATTGCGGCTCTTGGAACGGAACCTGGACGGATCGACTTCCCACGGTTCTTGTGGGTCGATGATGACGACATCGGCGTCCGCACCGACCGCCAGTGTCCCTTTCTTGAGTCCGAACGCCGCGGCCGGAGCCGAAGTCAGTTTCTGGACCGCTTGTTCCAACGACAGAACCCCTTCCTCCACCAATCCCAACGTCAAGGGGAGTGCCGTCTCGAGTCCCACGATTCCGAATGGAGCTTCGGTGAAATCCTGCTGTTTCTCTTGTGTCGCATGAGGAGCATGATCGGTCGCAATCACATCGATCGTGCCGTCTCGCAGGCCCTCCTTGATCGCCTGAACATCGGCCCAGGTGCGCAAAGGGGGATTCATTTTTGCGTGGGTATTGTAACCCCGCACCAGCTCCTCCGTAAGCAGAAAATGATGCGGACAGGCTTCCGCCGTCACATGGATCCCACGGGCCTTCGCTTCCCGCACCATTCGAACCGACCCCGCTGTGCTGATGTGTGCCAGATGAAGGCGAGCTCCCGTCAGTTCCGAGAGCGAGAGATTACGCGCCACCATCACGTCCTCCGCCGCAGCCGGGATGCCGGGCAATCCCAGCTCGGTCGAAACCAACCCCTCATTCATACAACCGCCTTCTGCCAGATGGAGATCCTCGCAATGGTCGACGACCGTCAGATCGAATGCCAAGGCATATTCCATCGCTCGCCGCATCACCAAACTGTTCATCACAGGCTTGCCGTCGTCGGAGATGGCTACACAGCCGGACCGCCGTAAATCACCGATCTCCGCCAGTTCCTTCCCTTCCGATCCTTTAGTGATAGCGCCGACGGGCAACACGTGTGCCAGACCAGCCAACCGTGCTCGCTCCAAGATGAATTCCGTGACGGCTTGATTGTCATTCACCGGGTTCGTGTTGGGCATGCAACAGACCGTCGTAAATCCCCCGGCCACGGCAGCGGCACTGCCGCTCTGAATCGTTTCCTTATACTCGAA
>JBBIKN010000047.1:11597-23531 GCA_037445435.1 Nitrospira sp.
ATCCCCCGGCCACGGCAGCGGCACTGCCGCTCTGAATCGTTTCCTTATACTCGAACCCGGGCTCGCGAAAATGAACATGCAAATCCACGAACCCCGGCATCACAAGCTTCCCATTCGCGTGAATAGTTCGACCGACGCCCGGCGCCGAAAGGTTCGGCCTCACTGCGGCAATCTTGCCGTTTTCGATCAACACATCGCCGATTCCGACGAATCGACCTGGGTCAATGACGCGACCACCTTTAATCAGAATCGACACAACACACTCCTCGTTGATGGATGTTCCGCATGAATGAATAGGACGTTCGTTGGTTATTTCCAGAGGATGCTGAAAAAGCCCTTCCAGCAAGGCCGCAGCGAGCGAAAGGTCGAGGCGTACGCGGTTGGTACGTTGAGACCTTGAGCGATGCGAGAACGACGCTGGAGGGCTTTTGCAACATCATCAATTCGCTCCGGACATGAGGTACAGGATCCCCATGCGCACCGCAACGCCGTTGGCCACTTGATCAAGAATGACCGAGGACAGGCTATCAGCGACATCCGGCGCAATTTCGACTCCACGATTGATTGGTCCTGGGTGCATGACGATGGCGCCGGCGTCGGCCAGCCGCACTCGTTCAGCGGTCAGGCCGTAGAGCCTCGAGTACTCCCGGATCGTGGGAAACTGCGCGCGTCCCTGCCGCTCCAACTGCAGCCGAAGCATCATAATGACATTCGCGTTTCGTAAGCCTTCGTCCATGTTGTAGTAGACCTTCGCGCCCAGCTTTTCCACGCCGCAGGGTATCATCGTCGGCGGTCCCACCAGGCGTACCTCCGCACCGAGCTTGATGAGCGCATAGATGTTCGAGCGAGCAACCCTGCTGTGCGACACATCCCCGACGATTGCCACGCGCAATCCACGAAAACTCATCCCCCGTTGACGGATGGTGTACAGGTCCAACAGCGCTTGCGTCGGATGCTCATGCCATCCATCGCCGGCGTTGATGACCGACGACTTGACCCCGTTCGCCAGCGTTTCAGCGGCGCCCGCCGAGGAGTGACGCAGGACGATGATGTCCGCCTGCATGGCCTCGATATTCCGTGCAGTATCGAGCAGTGTTTCTCCCTTCACCACACTGCTGGAGGAGGGAGCAAAGTTGATCACGTCGGCGCTCAGCCGTTTGGCCGCCAGCTCAAAGGAAGTGCGAGTCCTCGTACTCGGCTCAAAGAAGAGATTCACGACGGTCTTGCCTCTGAGAGCCGGCACTTTCTTGATTTCGCGCCCCGTCACTTCCTTGAACGAATCCGCCGTGTCGAGGATAAGCGTGATCTCATCCACCGACAACGGGGCGAGGCTCAACAGATCTTTGCGTTTGAGGCTCATGGAATCCTCCATTCCATGACTATCGGTTGTCGCGCTGCAGGTTATTCAAAATCGACCGTCAAGATAGCAGAGAAGTCGCCGACCGACGCGTACGTTTTCGAGCATATCTCAAGAAGACCACGACCGAAGACGACTGACGGTCGAAGACACTTCCTGCCGCATCGAGGCTGTCCTTGGAACATCCGTGCGTGTTGAGCATCATGACTTCAAGATGATTACCCGATCATTTTCCCCATCTTCTTCCAACAACACCTGGACCTGCTCATCCCGGGATGTGGGCAGATTTTTCCCAATGTAATTCGCCTTGATCGGCAGCTGCCGATGCCCACGATCCACCAACACGGCCAGTTGGATTTCCTCGGGACGTCCCAAGTCCATGAGTCCATCCATCGCCGCACGTATCGTTCTTCCGGTGAACAAAACATCGTCGACCAGTACGACAATTTTTTTTGTCATGTCGAACGGCACGGACGTTTTTCGCAGAATCGGTTGATTTTTGCGCAACGCCAGGTCATCCCGATACAACGTAATATCCAACTCCCCGATTGGAACCTGCACGCCCTCGATACTTTGGATACGCTTGAAAAGACGATGAGCAAGGTGCACACCGCCTGTCCGTATCCCGACCAACGCCAGATCTTGCACCCCTTTATTGCGCTCCAAAATCTCGTGGGCGATGCGCATCATGGCGCGGGAGATGTCGCCGGCATCCATGATCAGCTTTTCGTCTTTTCGTTCCACCGGCTTGCTCGTTGGAGTCGTCATGGTCCGAATAATTGGGCCTTAAAAACCGTTTCTGATTTCAGACATAAAAAAACCTCCTCACCTTGCTGTAGTGAGAAGGTCGCTTGCTTACCGGCCGTGGCCGGACCGAACTTCATGATTGACTCCTTGCTCACCTCACAGGATGAGCATTAAAGGTTTCTGCATCTTACTGAGTCATCCTACCTCTGTCAAGCGTTCAAGAACTGTAGTGTAGATAGCACATTCACTTCGTCTCCTCTTGATAGGTCAGACTCTTCAATAGGGTGTCCTTGGGAAGGGTCGTCTTGTAGACATAATAATTATCTTCGTCGTGTGGGAGGTTCTCGGTTCCGATCTTGACACTCGTTGGATCGTTAGCAGCACCAATGGGTGATAATCCATCTTTTTTCTTGCAGTCCGCCTCGCCGGGCTCGCCATTACTGCAAGACCAAAACTCTCCATGAAACAGACACGTGTCCTTGTAGTTGGGCGGCAGATGATCATCTTTAGGGTGTTTGGCATCGCAAGAACCTGGCTTAAACTTCAAAAAATCTCTTTGGTACCTAACCTCCACGAAATTAATCTTGCTTAGGGTACTGTCGCGTACAATTGGGCACACTAGCTCCACATCTTTTCCTATGGCTCGCAAACCTCTGGCAAAGTACTCAAGGTTCGCACGATCCGCTGGTCTTTCTGGTTGGCATATAGAGCCGCTGATGATCTTCTTATCGGTGGCACCCAAAGCGAACGGCACAAGATTTATCTGCGCCACAGCCGCAATGATAATTATTTGAAGAGCTATTCTCATGCCATATCTCCTTTCGAGTGAGGTTGAATAAGGTTTCGCATCGCAATCTGTTTCGATCAGCCTACTTTGTTCACTCGCACTAATCCGGGGGAATCGGGGTCATTTGAGATTTCATAGCCACCGTATGGCAGTCAATTCTACTTCGCAGGTCGAATGCCCTGTGACGGTTGACGCCGTTGCTGAACAAATACTTCGGTCATGGCTGTTCTTACGTCCATACGGTCCACCTGCCACGTCGCCTCTAGCCGAAAGGGAAAAGCACCCGGTCTCGACAACGCGTTCACCGCGAATTCAACCTTCGATTGCCGCACTGCGGCATCGCCAGCGAAAGCTGGATCCCCTAATGTCGTGAACCCCACCATCCCGACACGTTCACCGCTATTTGGAAAAGTAAGAATCAGGAAGCGAACTGAATACATCCGGTTCTCTTGATTGCGGCTGGCGAGCACGCCAGCCAGCGCCTTCCGCGCAGTCAGATGCCGTGGGTCCGAAGTCAACTGCGAATTGAATAGTAGCATCCACACATTACGTCCGCACAGGATCTGGTGTCCTCTTGAGGCATACTCAATACCGAATGGTTCTTGAATAAGGGAACGCAGTGCGACAGCCGCCTCGTCTGGTGCCGGACGCAAGACCTCAAAAGGCCGTCCGGAGGAACCCCGAGGCTCAAGCGGCGCTTGCTCGTTCGATGGCAACTCTCCTTCGACGAGTCCAAGCCGGTGCTCGATCAGCATCGCGGCGAACCGTGCCTGTTTCACCGCAGTGCCAGTTGCCTGCCCGGCAGCATTTCGCAAGGCTTCGAGTGCGCGCTCATCTCCGATGCGCCCCAATGCGGTTGACACCGCCGACAATACCTGTTCATCCCGTGTACCGGCGCTTCGAAGAAGAATGTCTTGCGCTGAAGGCGAGCCGAGGCGCCATAGCAACGTGGCGGCGAGCACTCGAAAACGGGGGAGCTCATTCTCGTCCTCGAGAATCGATTGCAAATCGCCGCTTGCACTGGGCTGCCCGGTCAGCCGAGTCATTGCCGGTCCACGAGGGACGGAAGGGTCCATCCCGAGAGCGGCGGCGCGAAGACGGAGTAAACCAGCTTCATTCAACGCTTGATCTCTTGCGAAGTTTGGAAGCTCAATTCGTACTGACATGAGATCTTCCTTCTCAATCGCAAGGTTCGCGGACAAAACAGTGGTCACGCATGTCAGCGCCTTGGCTATCAGTCAGGTTGCCGCCGTTCGGAACCGAAGGGAACATCAGATTGTCTTTGTCATCGTCGTCCTCCCGATGCTCCAACCCAAGGTAATGGCCCACTTCATGAGCTAAAACGAGATGGGTCAAGCCGGTTTCCAACGCAACCACGCTGCCGTCCATTCCCTTCGCGTCCTTGTCGCACGGACCGTCGATGGCGGAGCTTCCGACTGTGTCGCCTGCATAGGTCAGGACGAAAAAGACGTCGAGTGCATTGTTGCTGACCGTGAATTCATTCGTCAGGTCCTCGGCCTCGCCACCGCTTCCGATGTTCTCATGATTGTTGGCGTCGGCATCGGCGATGAAGTATCGGCGAACGCGTCCCACACCGAGATTCACCGTGGCGTATGTATCCCTCGTAATCTGCACAGCCTTGTCTATTTCGATCTCATCAGCGGCATCGAAGAATTCAACGCCCACTCGTATCAGGTTCATGTTGACGTACCGTCCCTGAAGCCGCCGCACCTGATCGAGGAGCGAAAGATCCGTTGGAACACTGAGATATCCGAAGAAGTCTTCGACGACCGAGAAGTTCCCGACGATTCCTATACAAGCAGCCATGTCTCTGAGTGATACGGCCATAGGCTACCTCACTGAAGCGCTACGAGAATCGGAATTAAACCTTGACCGGATTCAAGAGGCTGTAGCGCTTTTCCGATCACCGCGCCAAAGGCGCGAGCCGGATCAGCAGCCTTCATCGCATGCCCTGGCGTCGGTGATGAGGCGAGCAAGTCGCCGAACCGAATCGCTCTGAAATCCGCGTCGGCTTTGCAGAAGACTTTTCCGACGAGCGCCACCGGCACTCGGCCCTTTCCGGTCTCCCGCTGGTCGAGACGGATGCCTGGTTTGAAGTTTCCTGCACCGGAGATCACACCGGCGACGGTCCGTTCATAGGCTTCGCGAGATTCACGCAAGTCCCCGTTCTCGTCGATGGCCACAACGGTGCCAGGTCCGATATGGATGCCGTCTGCAACGTCGAAATCCTCCGCGCAGTCGGCGTTTCGAAGAATGATGTCGCCGTCGGAGCCTCTGAGGTGGATCGAAGCCAGACTTGCATCGGCCTGGTTGTCGGCGTCATCGGGAAATAACAAGACATCACCATTCGCGCCATTGCTGCCCAACCCAAGGACCGCGTCTGCTGCGTTTAGGTGAATCCTCGCTTGATCGACGGAGGTGTTATTGCCTCCTGCGCCGAACATTACGATGTCTCCGGCGTGATCGTTCCCGCCGAGGAATAGATTTCCAAATTGGGTCAGACGTGCTGTTGTCTGTCCACCGGTCCGCATTGCGAACTCTCCTTCTCCACCGTCCAGATGGATGACGGAGGAGCTCACGGTCGAGTTGTTGCCATCGCTCGAAAAAACAACAAGGTCGCCATCGGCACCGTTTCCCCCGAGCCAGATGTTGCCGGAGGCACCTTCGACCCGAATGTGCACATCGCCATCTCCTCTGAGAGTGATTTCGGCGGCCTCGCCGTCCAGATGAATGGTGGAATCCGCCACGGTATCGTTGTCCCCTCTCGCAGCGAAAATCACCAGGTCCCCGTCCTCTCCGTTTCCACCGAGCCACATATTTCCCGTTCCAGCGTTCAGGCGAATTCGCGGCTCGCCATTGATATTTAGAAGTTCGAGGTCACCATTCTCACCATTGTCACCAGCACTGATGTTCCCTGTGTTACCAGCCAGACGAATATGCGTATTGGCTCCCGATGTGCCCAGGCTCAAAGTCGAGGTCGCGGCGGAAATCTGTGCCGCTATGTTTCCATCTGCGGTGTCGATACGAAGCAGACCCGCACCGTTGAGAACAGTACGGATGGCCCCCTCGTGATTCCGAAATTCCAGGTCGCCGGTCGATCCATTTCCTCCGGCTCGGAGCGTGGCGCTATTCGCGTCGAGAGTAATTGTCACAGCCGATGATGCGTTGAGAACATCGACAGTTTCAGTGAATTGTTCCGGCATATTCCGTACCTCCATCTTACAATGCCATAAGAACTTAGCTCGCCCACCAAGTTCGCATGCATGGTGCTGCCACCATTGTAAGAGCAGCTATGCTTGCAGTGGAAATTTCCCCGCCGCTGATGTTGATGACATGAGCCCCTGCTTGCGCCGCCTGATTAATGACTCGTGCAAGATCAATCTGTGAACAAAGCGCGATAGAATCCGCATCCCCATCCTTGAAAATCGGAAGAACCAAACCCCGACACTGAGGTGCAATGCCTTTAATTGGTCCCTCATGATCTCCGAAGATAACGCTGGCGATATGAGTACCGTGTTTCGAAGCCGGACCAAGGTTCGCTTCGCCTGAAACAAGCGTTTCAATTCGAACAAGATCAGCACCAGCTAAGCTTTTGTGCGACAGGTCAACCGGGCCATCTAAATAGTGCAATGGAGATTCTGGGATCCCCTCGCGTCTCACCCCAGAGTTCTTCGAGGCCGGGAATATCCATACCGCCACTTGATCAACAACAAGTTGACGAGTCGGACTTGGCCTAACTCGTTTCACCTGTTGGTCGTGATATCTTTCTACGCGCTGAGTGTCGGTGATTTGTTCTCTGTCTTCCTTGATCGCCGCATACCCTCCACTATGCTGTCGATTGATGTATCCAGCATTTCGGATACCCGACTGAAAACAGCATATTCAACAGATGTTTATGAGATGGATCTGTGCGATCAAGGAAATAAGAGAAGGTTGGTGAGTCGATTGTCTTACTATTGAACAAGCCTCGGCAGGTAAGACCATTGGGCTCGCCGTGAGAATAGGCGTAAGCGCCACTCTAAATGGAGTGCGAAGTAATTGATGCTATATGCCCTTGTGCTACGTGTACCTCATTGAGGACAGAATGGTGGTGCATTTCGCGCTGTACCAAAAGCGGACGACCTGAATGGCACGCTTTCCCAGATTAAACCAGCTCTGATGGTAGTGGAGCTTCAGGTGAGATATGCAGAAATGCGCTGATGGGCCTGTCTAGATCACGGTTTTTTCGGAAATGGCGGTGCTTCATTCATGGGACAGTTCCCGGAACCGCTTGAGACCGCGGGTAAGGGGTGGATCAAAGGTGGCGGAGGGATAGTTCACGTAAGATGTTCCCACACAACTTCGATGGGATCATTCCTGAAAGTAACGGTCATGGACGCTACCGCACTACTTCGGTGCGGTGAGGGCATCCTGAGCCACGTGACCAGTCTGCGATTTCTCGATGAGGTTCTGTTGAATCTCCTTAGCAATGACCAGCGCCAGCTGATCGGCGGACAGCGCGCCCATGGGCAACTGCTTCGTGTCGGCATAAAAAGGATCGTCAGGCGCTGCCGTCCGATGGAGATTGATCAAAATTGCCGCCGGCTGCACCACCCGCCCAGCAACGCCAACTACCACGGCTTTATCTGCCGGCTGTACTCTCGTTCTTGTCGCCCAATCTCGCTGGTCGATCTTCACGAACGCCACATTCCAGATGGCTCCGTTCAGGAGGCTCGTTACGGCTAGCGGCGTACGCTCCAGAAATACAGGCTCCCGCACGATCTTCTGCAATGCTTCACGAACCAGAATGTCATAGAACCTGATTGCAGAATCCGGCTGGCTTGGAGCAATCAAAACAGGACTGTTGACTTCATAGTAAGGCTGGCCCTCCAAACTCCGTTGGTCGTCAACGGTCCGCAGGTACGTCTCAAACAGCTGTTGTAGCAGCCGTACCCGCTCTTCACCGGAGAAGGCCCGAATCTCCTTGTCGGTTCGAATCGGCGCACGCGGAAGATCTCGCTCAATGGAGACTGTCTTCGGCTTGTGACCCGTCTGCGCCTTGCTAACCACCCATTGGAACTCTCGCGCCAGCACCGGCGCAAATCGTTCCACTGTTCCGAGATGCCCCTGTTCTTTCATCGATGACGCACTGATCAATAACCTGACCCGCCCAGGGTCCACTGTCCGAACAACCAGAAAAGGGAACGACTTCCCCTCATGATTGCGGACGCTCGGTTGAATAATCACGCGCTCAAGCAAGCCCTTGTTCACCGCTTCATCGAACCTGGGATGATCGAGCCGGTGTTGAGCCAGATAGGAGAAGGTATCGATGACCGTACGAAGAGCCGCGGCGGCTTGAACCTGATCGAAAGACCAATCCGCCTCTCCTTCCGTCCCTCGATCGACAAACACGCGGAAGGAGAGACCAGGAATTTCGTAGCCCGATTCGACCGATTTTTCAGTACTATGGAGCTCCGCATTGGGCCGTCCATCATAACCATCATGAGCCGCATGAGCAGTACCTATGAAACAGACCCCGCCAATCAGAAATAAATTCCACGGCCTTGCACGACCCATCGAACAGAAAAGGCGCTGAAAAGTCTTGGCAAGGGAGCTATTACCGAACATGCAAAATTGTGATCGTAGACGGGTTGCTGCGTCAATGGGGTTTGTGGTCAAAGATAGGATTCTAGAGAGCTGAAATCTCGTCGAGCCAAATCCTTCCTGATTCTACTTAGGACAATTTCAATCCAGCTGCACGCTGAACCCTCCAGATGCCGCCCCCATATGTACCGATGAGGAGCCGTCTCTAGGAACTGCAGAGAGTGGTCGGCAGGTCGGAACTCCTTGAAATCCAATGAGTGCAAAGGCAATGGGAAAGGAGATGGCAATCGGGCCGCCCCCCAGGCGCCCTCTTTACTCAATTGACGTGCAAAGTGGCCACTCCAGATCCATTAACAAAGGAGAACGCCATGGATTATACAGCCAATCCCGTGACATTCCGCATTGTCTGGTGCCGACGGCACAGACCACAGGCACGGACGGGTTTGGAGATGGAAGCTTGGCGTGCTGAAGAGAAGTGGCCTGTACTGATTAGCGACGCTAAGGATGTTAAAGCTTACAACGGAGGCTCAAGAAGTGAACCATCAAGGGATCGGTGAGGCGTCAGCTATCCAGCGACAGGTCCCACTTCTTCCCGAGCTTCAGATCCCAACACTCAGGATCGTATTTTATGACGCCTCCCGCTGGTGTAAATGTCAACTCGCCAAAATACACTCGCCCTTTGACGTTGTACAAATCGACACGGACAAACCCGAACCCGACCGACAGCTCCGCAGCCAGCGTCAACATCTCCTCCAGGTTCTCCGGTTTCGGTACCCACGGCCGTACTGCACCGACCTCATCGGAAAAGTCGAGGAGATTCCATGAAGTGTCAAAAAACGGACAGATGTCATGTGTATGGTTACGAACGAGAATCTGCTCCGGCGTTCCGTTGAAGCAGTACACTTTGTAGTCAAACGGCGGATTCCCATCCTCATTCGTCAGGTATTCCTCAATCAGAATCCGTGGCGGAATCCCATAGTATTGCGCCTCGCGTGCGTGCCAATAATAATCGGTAGCCAACCAGCTCGACACTCGGCGGATAATCGCGTTGCGATCCGCCTCACCTCTGACAATGATCACCTGCCCACCTGCGTGGCTGGACTTGATCACGTACTCCGCCGGCAACTTGTCAAACGGGATCGCATGTGGATCGTCTCCATGCCATAAGAGCTTGACCAAATATTCCTCGCCTACCTTGTTCGCCACATAGGCGCGCACGGCATACTTATCGGCCAGCTGTCGAAACCGCGGGGGCATGGTTCCCCGATTCCACATAATCATCCGCCAGAACATCTTCTCCGTAAAGGTCTGGGGATTTGACAAATTGAGCGGTTTGCCGTGGATCCGAAGATATCGTTGTAACAGGATGGTCTCGCCTTCGGAGCGCCACATCACCTTGCATTTGATGGTGCGGTATTGCTTGATGAAGGCATGCAGCCAAGTATCCCGCAATTGAGCACGGAGCCCTGCGGTTAAAGATGTGTAAACAGAACGTTCCATCCTTACCTGGCCTCCTCGCGACCTTCTCGCTCTCCTTCAGTGTGTTCGTTCGTTACGAGCATTCGCTCACTCTTATCGAAAGAACGTTTCTGAGACTGGATCTTGCACTGCCTCTCACGAGGCTGCCCTTCCCTTGGAGAGGTGACTGCCTCAACGGCTATTGAATGCCATGAGTCCTTGTGATCTGTAACACTGCAGTCTACTGCGATATCTCCGACCTCTATAAGTAGATCTAAGTATAGCTGATTTTTCTCCTCTTATCGATTAGGGTGATCTCTTAGTATCTGCTATGAATGTCCTGAGAAGAAAGTTCAATGGTCCCTGAAGGTTTCAGTTCTGTTCTGTCAGCTTCAGGTCCCAGCTTGCTGCGCCATCTCCAACCGACATAGCCATTGCAATTCCTCTGATCTTTTTCTGGATAAGAAGATTGCCTCGTATCCGGCACAGAGGCCTGAAACTGAATCTAGGGAACCTTAAAAAGTCTCAGGTCTCAATGAACCGACTGAGATTCACAAGGAATGGCAATACTTTACTGCAAAGTAGATGGTAAATCGGCCGTGGTAAATCCTGCTTTAGTGTGGAGGGTGATCTTTACACGTCTTAAAATATGCACAATATATCAATAGCTTATGAACTCATGTTTTCATGTGTAGGTACCATCGGTACGGTTCCCAGCGTCCAATGCCATATCCCATTTCTTTCCGAGTTCCGCATCCCAACCTTCAGGAGAGAATTTTAAACACCCTCCCCTAGGAGTAAAGGTCAACTCACCAAAATAGACTCGCCCCCTGACGTTGTAAAAATCGACACGAACGAATCCGAACCCGGCCGACAGCTTCGCGGCAAGGGCGATCATTTCGTCAAGATTTGTCGGCTTTGGTACCCGGGGTCGTGGTGTACCCTCATCACAGGAGAGATCGACTAAATTCCATGACGTATCGAAGAAAGGGCTGATATCGTGTGTATGGTTACGAACCAGAATGAGCTCAGGCCTTCCATTAAAACAGTAGAATTTATAATCCAGCGGTAAATTCCCATCCTGATCGCTCAAACATTCCTCGATCATGATTCGAGGTTTAACGTGAAAGTATTGATACTCTCGCCCGTGCCAATAGTAATTGGTCGCCAACCAATCAGACACCTTCCGGATAATGTCATCTCGGTCCGCAGAGCCTTTGACCATGATCACCCGCTCGCTCGCGTGGTTGGGCTTGATCACATAGTTCGCCGGCAGCTGGTCAAACGGGATCGCGTGCGGATCGACTCCGTGCCACAAGAGCTTGGGCAAATATTCTTCGCCTACCGTATCCGCTACATGGCTACGCACAGCATACTTATCGGTCAGTTCTCGAAACCGCGCGGGCATGGCTCCCCGATTCCAGGTAATCATTCGCCAGAATAGCTTCTCCGTAAAAGTCTGGGGATTCCTCAAATTAAGCGGTTTGCCGTGCACCCGAGAATAGGTGCGCAACAGGATGGCCTCGCCTTCGGGCCGCCGCATCACCCGGCGTTTCAGGTCTCGGGATCTGTTGACGAGATCATGGAGCCACGTACCCCGCCACTTGGCACGAAGTGCTGAGGTCCTTAGTGTGTAGACGGCTTGTTCCATCGCGACCTACCTCCTCGCAAATTCCCATAGCATCAGTGATTCAATCACAATTTGATATGGAAAGTCCTTAGTTTTCTTCCTGATACCGACCATGCACCGTTCGACCTGATTATTCGTGTCCATGGCGCCCCCTTATGCTCCACTGAGCAAAGTAGATGCCTAGTCCCCCCGCCATCGCACTTCCTATGCTAAATCTTTCATTCTTTCAGATATTTGTAGAACGCTGGTAGCAACTTGACATATAGATATAGAAATGTCTAGTCGACTAGATATATCCTAAGGAAGGTCTGATTTATTCATCTTTCCTGATGTGCTAAGAGAAGCGCAGCA
>JBBIKN010000048.1:0-22808 GCA_037445435.1 Nitrospira sp.
CCCAGGTCGGGTCGAATATGGCAACAATCGTGTCCAAGAAATCGTGAGCAGTACACGAAGTACCTAGCGCAGACCAAAACAGATATCAAGAAACACATTTATAATCAATGCCTTGGGTTTTCAAACTGCGATGAAGTTGAACCTATTGAAAACTGGTTTCGCTTTCCGTGCAAGAATTTATTCGGCTGGATCGTAGTAGTTCGATATGTCCATTTTCCCAACTGCGGATCAGCAGTTCACGTGCCCCTTCTACTGCTTGCTGAATCTGCAATCGTCAGAGACGTGATGTTAAACGTATGTGGGGCAGGTCGTCCGCTATCTTGGTCAACTACGCCGCCACATCCTTTTATATTGGGGTGCTCGACCACGCGAGAATCTTCGACTCTGCGTCAGTGGAATGAACTTCCCCTCGGCCTGCGGCTGTTTTACCCATGAATCGATCAAGCGGGACCGCTAGTTTAGAGGTGGCTAGCCCACCACCGTCTGGTTAGAGGAGTCGAGAGCACCTAAGTCAGGAGTTCAGTTGCCGCATCCGCTTAATCGAACAGTAGATCGCGTAACCCTGGGCCACCATCCCTGTTACCAGTAACCCGAGAGCGGTTTGAAGCCAGTGAGAGGCGGGATGATCAAGTCCGTACATCCCAATGACGAACCCAAGAGCAATGGCAACAATTCCGACCGACCGTGCGATGATGGCGCTCATACGCCAATTCTTGCTAAAAGAGGTTTTGGAAGGTGGCATGGACCCACTCTACACGTGATTCAACATAAAGATCAAAGATCAATTTCGAGTGGTGGCACAGCCGATATGATTGGCACTTACCGCTGATAACAATTCCTTGTCGGATCATCCGGCGGGGAGTTGGCCGCGCAATTGGGACCCATAGGCCGTGGTATTTTGACGTAGCCTTCGGCGGTATGATTCTTTTCCAAAATCTCAGAATGCAACTCATGACAGGACCCTGAACATCCGGTCCCGGTTGGAAGCGGATTATTCAAGGCCATGGATTTCCCTCCGAGAGGGATAAAGCGTGGATAGGTGATGGTAGTCGTGCCGAATGTGAAGGTGCCGTGATGTGACGACTGCTCGACACGGGTGGTAAACGTTGGGCGGACGCGTTCCGGTCGTAATACCGTGGCCCAAGTCGGGTCGTCAGGGGCATACAGGAAGGCGTTATTCCCGCGATGGCAGTCGGTGCACGGTACGGTTCCCGGACCAAATCCTTGGACAGGATCGCGGAGTGAGACCATGGGTACGGAGGCCGTTTCCAGTGTCCAACTATCACGCGTCGGGTCGTTTCCCCAGAAACAGGCGTATCCGGTTGTAGCGCTCTGACAGATGATCTGGAAAGCTCCGCCATTTCTTCCCAGCGCAATGCAGGCGCCTCTTCCTTGAGTCGGTGCGTATGACCAGACGCTCGCGAACGAGGTCTGATCACCCGGAACCTGATCCGCATTATTCGGTGCAAGTAGGATCGTGTGGACATTGCCGTGGCGTTCCCATTCGGATGAAGACCGCTTCCAATCAGGTGGAACCGGGACACCTTTCGCGCG
The DNA here is from genome assembly GCA_037445435.1 of Nitrospira sp. Classification (GTDB taxonomy): domain Bacteria; phylum Nitrospirota; class Nitrospiria; order Nitrospirales; family Nitrospiraceae; genus Nitrospira_D. The sequence goes on from JBBIKN010000048.1 coordinate 1,555, forward strand.
GCACGATTCCATGTAATTGCCTTCACTGATGACAGTCACACTCGCCGCTTGAGCGGGAACGGGCGATTGGGATGGTGCGGTTTCTTTCGATGACTCGTTAAGCAAGCAGCCTGTGAGGAGGATGCAGACCAAGGCGAAAAGATGTAACAAGAAATATGATTTGAGAGGTCTCACAATTGTCCCACGATCCCAGGTCGGCATCTCTAAGCGTCACCTGCAAGGTCTTCTGCAAGCAGGGTGCGTGATTATACATTGCGGGGGAGAAGACACAAGCTGGTTGGTCACACTGATCCCTGTTCAACTTCTTCATCAATCGACCGCTGGATCGATTGCTGTCTCGCTATTCTCGCAGACAATCTCCCAAAGCGCTTGATTGAGTGTTCGTGGTTCGACCTTCTGCCAGTGGTCAGTGGCGACATATCCCATCGTCGCCACGCCGGTCGCCATATGGCCATAATATTCCGTGAACGACAGCGACCGGACACGCTGGCTCGCACAGTCGAACTGCTTCCGTACCGTCGTCGACAAGAACCGAGGAGTACCGACGTAGTTCTCTTGCATCCATGTGTAATCGATTCATTGCCAGATCGTCACGAGATTTTCGTCTCGTTCGACCCTGGTTAGATCCACGTAGACCGTCTGCAACCCTGGTGAAAAATAGTTCCGCTCCACCGCCACCCATTCAGCAAACACGGTGTTGGGGCTTAGCACCAGGAGGAAGATCAATAGGAGCTGTCTCATGGACTGTCTCTCAACAGTGCTTCTCTAATGCAATTAGAACGTGGACAATAGTGATATCGCAGAAATGCCGTCCCATCATGGTGATCTACCTGGGCAGAATGCACAATCATCCTACAGGGTCAAATCGCGAGCCGGGCCAGGAGTCAATTGAGGACGATCAGCCTCTAGTTCGCTGAGGGCGGCAGCCCCCTCTGCCAGCAGGCCCTCCAGGTCGGCCGGCTGGGTGGTCTCGCGCTTGGCGTCATCCAGCACCAACCGAATGTGCCTGGCGGTGGCGGCGCGTCGATCCTTGCTGGTTGTGCTGCTACCAACGTTTTTGAGGAGCCGGACCAGGCCCCGGGCAACAGCCGGTTCCTTAGCTCCGAACCGACGGATCTGCTCTGTGCCGAGCCGCAGGTATTCGGCGAACGCAGGGAATGGTACGGCCACGCGCACCGTGCCATGCCCATCACGGTACAGCCGATCGCCCAGCCGTCGGCGAGCGAGAATGCAGAGGACTACCGACAAGTGATGCAATGCTTGGGTCGCTGTGTAGGGATCGTTGATTGCCGAAGACAATGCCCGATTGCCGATATCGACCAAACGGCGGATGCCGAAAGGAACATCCTGCAGCATGGTCCGCTCGAACCCGACCTGGACTGAGTTGCGGATTGTCTCTCGCAGGACAGCCTCGGTTGGCGCGTGATCGGCCGACCTGTGCCAGGCCCAGGCGATGGGGGTTCCGGCGACGACATGGTCTCCCACCATCCTGACGAACCGGATGACCAGATCCTGCCTCGTCGCAGCTTGGACGAGCGCTTCAGGCGCGACATCTTGGATATAGCCGGACTGGTCGGAGGGGAGAGTGACGGCCCATGCAGGTGGATCGGGACAGCGTTCCTCGGGTTCTTGGTAGCCGAGCTGATTAGGGTAAAGGTTGTCGATGACTTCCAGTGTCTCCTCCACAATCATACTCATGATCGTGTCGATCTGAATCGAAGAGGAGAGGTGGTGGATAAAATAGATGAGCACGCCTAAGCTTGCCAGTGCAAGCCCCAGCGATCCGGAGACGGCCAGCCGAGGCATGAATGCCGCCTCGTCGGGATTCTGGACACCGACGGTATGTAAGCCCGCCGTACTGTACGCGAACGCGCCCACGAAGACGCTCAGCACGAACTGTGTACCGCGGTCGCGCATGAAATTGCGAAGCAGCCGAGGCGAATATTGTCCCGAAGCGATCTGCAAGGCGATGATCGTCAGCGCAAACACCAGACCAGTCACCGTGATCATCGTGGACGACACCACGATCAGCATTTGACGAGCCTCCTCTGGCGTGCCCTGAAAGACCAACCACCGCAACGGTGAATCGTCGCCGATCGACACATGGGACAACACCGCTCCCGCCATCAGGAAAAACATGACGGATACGGTCGGCATGACCCAGAGTGCGCTGCGAAGGTGATCCCACAAAACCCGGCGCCGAATAAGGACGCTCATTTCATGGCCTCCGATTGGAGCGCATTCTACGTGATGAACGAGTTCCACCTTCGAGGCTGAGATGGACAGCGGCTCGGTAGTCTATGAAGCCGAAGGCTCCGAGGCTTATGCGGGAAAACGCAGGACATGGCTGCTGAACCAGAGGTATGGTGGAAGGCAGTATAGCGGGATTGATCCGCCCAAGCAAAACTCATCATGCTCCCTGACGGTCGTCTGCACCCTCTGATGGCAGCGAGCCCCACGACCGGGGATACCACGGCGAAGCCGAGGATCGGGTTATTTCAGAAACTTAAATGGCGATGACGTGTCTCGATGGCAACAGTGGGAGGCACGGGTGACGGCGTATCCTGAACAGCTTCGGGCTACGTGATGTTCGCACCCAACTCCGAAGTGTGTCATCCTGGCGCAGGAAGCACGAAATTCAACTCTGCCGGGTGAATGGATGAGAACACTTCACTGCCTCGGCTAAGATTTATTTATATTGTAGGGGACGAACAAAATACTCCAAGGCGATGGACAAACTTATAAGGGCGCTTCATAAATTTCCTTTCAGAATTTACCACTGTAGGGAGTGACAGGACTCTGAGTGCCTACGCTGCATGTTCTGCCCATAGATCGGGACAGCCCCGCCTCAATTGACGAGTTGTCCCTTGCCGTGCACGGATCCTCCTGTTCTTCATGAACAGCGGATCCGTAATATGCCCACAATTTATACACTTCATTCCCTCATATTCCCATGCGCCAAGCGCTTCATCGCCACCCACGAACGACATGGCAATGACTAAACCGCTACAGCGTTCGCATTTCATAGCGTCACCTCGCCTGGACTCTATTCTTGTTGATCTTAAAGAGGTATCTGTACAGCCATAGGTTACCTCTAGGAGGGGGTCGCGATGGACATTCCATCGCGACCCTCGCATTGACTGTTCTTAATGGGGACGTGTTCACGGATAAACGTCATAATCGGCTCGATTTCTGACCGCGTGTAATAGTGTTTCCGCACCCCATCTTCGAATACTTCGAGCGCTTTCTGAGTGAGGTGCTGCGCCAGTGCGCTATCTCCAGCCTCCTGAGCCTTCGCTGCTTGATTCAAGAGACGAAGTACGACCACCTGAGGAGTCCGAGGATCGTTGGCGTAGACATCACGATAATCTTTCTTCAGAAGCTCCTGTTCAATCTCCTTGACCCACGATGCGGCATAGGAGTCAACACCGGATATCCAGGCAGCTGCTTCTGCTTGTGACGGCATGAGCGCCACCCCGCCAATCAGCAGGGACAGGGCGCACAGAATAGCGGTCACTCTCATAGGTCCCTCCTTTAGGTTAGGGGTTAGGGTTATTCAACGGGCGGAGAGGTCTTCACGCGGGTTCACTCCAATGAGAGCAGGACGACTCCGCCAACTTGGTCGGTAAATAATTCTGTCCCACTGGAAGTCAAGTCAGTGCTCCAGTATCTCAAATGGCGGTTATGCCAACAAGACAGGACCGACTTCCCGGGATCCCAAAAAAGGGAGGCAGGTGCCTGCCTCCCTCAATAGCGAAGTCGATCACCGTTTTGCTTACTCTACGGATACCACGATCGTACGAGATCGGTTTTTGGCTTCAGGTGACCACGGTACTCGAACAATCAGTACTCCGTGCTTGCAAGCGGCCTCCGCCTTGGAGAAGTCTAATCCGTCAGGTAACGCCACGCTTCGATGGAACGCTGCATAACGGCGGCTGCTTCCATCGCCGTTTTTCTCACGCCATTCCCGCTGGTCTTCATAGTTCAGATGGAGCATGCCGTTCCGAATCGTGACGTTGAGCTGTTTCGGGTCCAGTCCGGGGACCTCGGCACGCAGGATCACCTCATCTTCAGTTTCGTCCATCTCGATTCCGGATCCGACTCCTGCCAAACGGGACCAGCCCGTTTCAAATGGCGACATAAGAAAACGATCGAACAACTGATTGATGTCGTCGCGCAACGACATGACTTCATGCGTTTCAACTGATTTACGTTTCCAAGGAATCATCTCTTTCAGTTTGGTCATCAGTTCCATAACACGTTCCTCCTTGTTTCGTATGAATCGACGTTCTGCTCATTAATTCCAATAAGCTTCAGAACGACTCTGTCAAGTAGTTCCGCTCGACGGACCACACGACCGGTGAGGCGCGCACGTTCCTGTTGGTTGTGACCCCACCATGGCGTTAGTGATGGTGTGCGCGTATGACCACGTGATTTGCTCTTGAGCTGTATCGCGCGGCCTTTCGGCTTTATTGCGCCCTTTGGCGTTACTTCTTTGTCCGCCCCCGCTCCTTCCACCATGACAACCAGATACTGACCATGAAAGCCAGGATCATCAGGCTGAATACGGCCAGGCCAACAACTTCGGTACGAGGCAACGCTGCGAAAGTTTCGCCCATGCTCCAGGGTCCCGCTCTCACGCCGGTTTCCTGTCACGCGCACGCATGATGTCTTCGATCAAGCGGTCGCGAAGGCGCATGGCCGCCGCCAACCGTCTGCGCCGATCGAGCGACCACCAGCGGAGAGGATGACTAAATTGGACGGTTGGCGGCGGGACATTCTTCAATACCGCTGGATGCTGAAAATCATAGCGTTGAGCTTGCAGCTGCCCATCCTGATGCGTCTGCTGAACGACGACGACATCGAATGCTCCTGCCGGACCTGCACGCGAACTGCTCAACAATGGTTCCATGGCTGATCCTTACCTCTTTATGTGATCACGATATCATTACGTCACACCAGTGCCAGGACGCAAAGCGAACCTGTTACCTTGATGCTTAAAATGAAATGATGGCTCGTGATTGATTATTGCGGAAGGTCGTCATGCGGCTTCATCATCCGGAGAAGCATGACGACTCCGCCTAACGAATGTGTGAATAAATCTTTCTGGAAAAAAGTCAATACTGTACTGGGACATGGTCCACCACGATTCATCTTCCTCTGTGCGCATTTGGTGCTCGCTATTCTCCATAGAGAGAAATGACGAGATATGCCATGCCGGCAGACATGGCCACCACCATTCCTCCTATCGCCAGCGTCGCGATTGCCTCAGGCATAGCCCTCACCTCCTTACTGATACTGATGTGGCTGATTCAGCCTCCTTCGTCCTGCGGCATCTTGTCGCTTGAGATGAACCATTCTAGTGGATTTGCGCCACATCATGTCTTGGCGCGGGGGGAGATAATACCGGGGGTAAGAAAATCAATCTGACGGGATCGCAGGGAGACCTCGCCGGCGAGGATCGTCCGGGATTTTCGAGAAATCAATCCCTTATAACCTGTGTGGATCTCCCCTTGACTCATGAAATTTTGAGATTATTCGTACAAACGCGGTTGACAAGCTGGACTGGATGGACTTGGTGAAGGGCCCACTGTCTGGCCAGCTGTCATAGCGGTGGACGTTCCGGCCCTTCACGCAGTCCCTCCCGTGTCGGCTCATGTTTCCCTAATCAGCTTCATACATTCGCCAGGAGGTATTGCTATGTCGTGGGAAAACCAAGTGCCGATGCTGTTCTGCAATGGGTCAGTCGAGTCACAGATTGAGTGTCTGTTCGACGACGCAATCCGATCTGTGAATGGATGGTCACAGTCATGGGATCCGGTCTGCAATGTGTTCGAGGATGACCAGGGCTTCACGGTTCAGATGGCTCTTCCGGGCTTGGATGTGAATCAGATCGACGTGCGAGTAGAAAACAACGTGCTCCGTGTGAAAGGCGAACGGAAGCGTGACGAGTCTGAAGGCCGACGATGGTATGTGCAGGGGATTGAAGAAGGCACGTTCTCATATTCATTCAAGCTGCCGGACTATGCGGACCATGAGAAATCGACGGCCTCGTATAGACAGGGACTGTTAACCATAACCTTCCCCAAGCGGGAAGATGCGAAACCGCACCAGATCCTGATCGAGTGTCAGTAAGGCCGTGGTCTGCATTCGCCGGCGGTCCTCGAGTCAGAGCCCGCCGGCGAGTCATTCGGCAGGAGGGTGGGACCATGCGGATTGGCCCATTAATCAGGAGTCTTGTGCTTGCCGGTTCAGTCTTGTTGCTGCCGGGAGGAACGGGGCAGGCAGTCGGTGGGCCGTATACATATAGCTTGGGCTACGATGTAATCGGTCAAGCCGAGAAGGTCCTGAAACAGGCCGCCCTAAAAAGCCCAAAGTGGCAGAGCAAACAGGACGCTATTCAGCGTGATATCTACACTATCACGTTGTTGCTGGAGCAAGCCTATCGAGCGGCTGAGAAAGCGAATGACGCGGCCATGAAAGATGCAGCTCACCAGGCGCTCTCATTGCTGCAGCAGGCTGTTGCGCGAGACCACTTTAATGCGGAAAAAGTTGAACCGATTTTCACATTGATCCGTCAATTGCTACCGAATGTGTCAGTCTAGGATTCATGGAAGGTGGAAGGAATGAGATCTTGCGACAAAGGGGGAAGGAGGTGAACACGATGATGGATATGAGTTCAATGATTGATGCGGCTTTGGCGTTTGGTGGTGCCATTGCGGTGGTTCTGATCGGGATTACGACGTTGTTCTCGGAATCCACCACCGTGTCCACGCCCTACGATGAGACTGGACGTCAGTCCAATGACATTCACCACCCGCCTCTGCAGGCAGCGGCTTAGTCGAGTCCGGTGGAGTCGAGGTAATGAATGAACGGAGCAGGAAACGTGGATGAGGCTTCAATGGAAAAAGTGGAAAGCGAAAGCCGTGGAGTGGTTTGACTATTCCTCGTGGCCACGTATGCGAAGGTCGCGATGAACCGGCGGGGACGTCCCACATGGAGGTCCCTGCTGCGAGCTGATTTCAAAGAGAAAGGAGGATATTGCCATGCGAGTGAAATCCGGTGCGCTGTGCATCATGTTAATGGTCGGCCTATTACTGGGTCCCTTGACTGCGCTGGGGGTTGCCGCCCAAGACGACACAAAGGAAGTCGCGCTGCCGCGTTCATTTCAAGGTGCTCGGTTGGGGATGACGGCGTCTGAACTCGTTGCGGTCGTTCCTGATGTGAACCGAGTGGCATTGAATCGCCGTGATCAGATTCAACGGACAGTGGTGATTCCGTCAAAGGACCGCCACCTCCAACGTGTGGAGTATCGCTTCTACAATGATCGCCTCAGAGAACTCGCTATCTACTATAACTCCGTCGAAGTACCCGGCGGATACCAACGGTTGGTCGAAAGGTTGAAAGAATCTTACGGAAAACCCACTGTGGTGGATCAACGAGATGAATATGGCTTCGGTTCTACGCTTGTCTCGGAGGTGGTCTCGGTAAAGAAAACGGTCTGGAAGAATAGTACGACGATGACAAGTTTAGCTGAATCTCGCAGGATTCTTGACGACAAACGCGAGCTGATCTTGACGATGACGGATCTCGATCTTCAGCGAGCTTTCGAGGAAGATCAGGCGCAACGCCGCCGACAACAAGAACTGAGGATTCCCATACCACTGCCTGATCATTCGGTACAGAACAGGCAGGCGGCTGTGCCTCGGTCAGATGAAGTTCCTGCATAAATTAGACGGAGACACGGTCGGTGCAGAGGGGTGAACACGACACGAGAACAGGAAGAATTCTTGGAAACAGATGTAGTAGGTGAGGAAGGAGGTGCTGACCATGAAATACCTCTCCTGGATTCTGGCGCTGATTGCGACCTGGCTCATCGTGGCCCCTTTCATGGTCGCGATGCGAATTGTATGACGACTTAAAGAACGCTTGGTGCGTTATTCAACAACCCGTTCGTGTGAAGGGAACACAGAGGAAGGAAGAAGGAGGTGAACAGGTATGATGAAATATATGCCGTGGGTCTTAGTAGTTATTGGGGCCTGGCTCATCGCCGCACCTTTTCTACTCAGCTATGCCGGTACTGAAGTTGCGAAACATAATGATATCGGTGTTGGCCTGGTGATGGTGTTAGGCGCACTGATCATATGGGGCTTCTCTAAATGGGCGTGGCACTAATGTGCGTACCCAGCATTGGTAGCTAGAAGATGGGGGCTTGGCTCGATGCCAAGCCCCACGATAGATAGCCACCAGGGTGTCGCAAATTGACTCAGAACGACACTCCCTTGTCATAAGTCGATAGGTGTTAGTTGTTGTTCCTCCCGAGATACCCAACTCTCCGCAGTCTGAAAAAGTCCTTCAGCAGCGCTTGGCTTTTCTCTTCAAGCAGACCGCCTAGGACTTCGACTCGATGATTGAGCCTTCGCTCCGCTGGAATATCCAGGACAGATCCACAAGCGCCGGCTTTGGGATCCCACGCTCCGAAGACAAGCCGCGTGATGCGTGATTGGATAATGGCCCCCGCGCACATCGGGCAGGGCTCCAACGTCACGTAGAGTGTTGTATCGGTGAGGCGCCACGTCTTCAGCCGCTCTGCCGCCTTTCGGATGACGATCATCTCAGCATGAGCGGTGGGGTCCTGCGAAACCTCCCGGTAGTTGTGTCCGACCGCAATGACCTCGTGATTGCACACCAGCACGGCTCCGACCGGGACTTCTCCGATCAGTGGAGCAAGTCGCGCCTGCTCGAGGGCCAGTTCCATGTAATGAGAATCGGTGTATTCGAGCTGCATTGGCGGAGATGTCGAGAAATCCCTGCTGGTCACAGCATGCTAGCATAGGACCTGGTGCAAGGGACAGGAGAAGCGAAGCATCGCGAGCGGGAGCCGGGTTGTCAGGCAGAGTGAGAGAAAGAAGGCTGATGGTTTGGCTTATTAGGGGATCTGCGAAGATCGTCCACTCTGGTGAGCCAGCTGCGCTTTTAGATCATCCAACTCGGCTTCTCGCTGAATCAGTTGGTCCTTGATCTCCGCCAACTCTGCCATGCGGCGCTGCAGTTCCTCTCGGGTTTGGGCGAGTAGTTCCGCTCGTTCGCTGAGCTGCTGCTGAAGAGTCACCACTTTAGATGCCGTCTCCTCCGCGTAAGACTGCAGTTGAGCCAACTTCTCCATGTCTTCGGTTTTCTGGGTGGAGGAGTTCCATCCAAAAACCACCAGGACGATCAGGACGACGAAGATGACCATTCCCAACGCCCATCCGAACGATGTGGCTGGTGGAGATGTCGGTGGGAAGAGATGATTCATCCATTCGCCCGGCTCAAGACTCGGTTTGGAGGGAGGTTGAGTGTCTGGCTCGGCGGCAGGGGGCAACACACGGGACGACATAATCTTGCCTTTTAAGGTTCGAGGAGGAGGCGTGATGGTGAGTCCAAACGGTAGCGTCACCGCCACCGACTGATACCCTCTCAGTGTTGTGCGACAGGGGAGGCATCCTGAAAGCAGATGGGCCTCCAGGGTCTGTCGCTCAGACCGCTCGAGCGCTCCAACGGCGTAGAGAGGAACAGCGGCTTCTAACTCATCGTGTGTCATACCGCTTCATCCTCTTCCCAATATGATTGCAACGACTCGCGCAGTTGCGACATGCCGAGCGCGATGCAGGTCCTCACCGCCTCCACCGGCTGATTGAATTGCACCGCGATCTCCGTATCGGGTAAGCCTTCATAGTAGGCCAGCTCAAGCGCTTGCTGTTGCATCGGCGGCAAGGTGGCCCACGCCTCTTTGATCAGGTTCCTTAGATTTTGGTCGGCCTGTGAATCAAAGGGTCCGGAATGGACGTCATCGATGGACGAGCCGGTCTGACGGACGGTACGAGGGCCGCGTGTCCGCAATCGGTCGAGGGCCCGGTTGCGGGTCAGTGTAATGAGCCAGGCGATGGGAGTGCCTCGACCGACATCGTAGCGCACGACCTTTCTCCAGATGTCGAGGTAGATCCCCTGCAGCACGTCCGCTGCTTCTTCCCGGTTGCCGAGGATACGTAATGCCAGACTGAATAACACGGTACTGGATTGATCGTAGAGTTGGCTCAAGGCGTGGTGCTCGCCCTTGGCAACTCGGGCTACGAGTTTTGGGTCAATAGTCGAGGCGGCGAGCTGAAGCGATGTATCCATAGAACGTGGCTCGTGGTGATCGAGGTGATGATCCGTTAACCGGCCATCACTATAGCACTCTCAATGCACTCGACGAAGAAATCGCGCAAAAGGATACGTGAGGGTGTGGACGGCTCAGAACGTGAATTCTATTGGCGGGTAGATGAGCTCGGTCGTGTAGTGGCAATGGTGCCGATCCATGCGACGGCACATCGAAGGACTTCAGCTCCTATGTGGAAGAATCTGGCGATATAGAAGCCGATGACACCTATTCGAGTTGACGTCCCATATCGCCGTGTCATGTATTGAGGAGAAGGAAAGATGAGCGCGGAGAGATACCGTCGTTGTTGGTGAAGACTTTGTAAGGAACACAGAAGCTGAAGTTCTTCTCGTCCGCTGGAAGACGTCCGATCCAGAATCTTACTACGCAGCGTGAAGGACGAAGGCGCAGAAGTAGTGCTCGGCTTCCGCGTGAGCTGTCGTACCACTGAATCAGGTATGGGCGAATGAAACGCTCCCTTCAAAATCGCAAGCACGTCAGTGACCGCATCGGCCTGCTGCATGAAGAGAACCTGCTCCGTGAAGACCTTCCAATCGAGAGTCGACTTATGTCGTCGGATCACGGTATCCAACTCACAAAACCACAAGAGCGGCGATTGCCGACCCTTGTGATGCAGGTGAAGGCACAGATGGAGGAGTAGATCTTCATGGCTCAAGGTCCAAGTATCGATTCCCGCCCATGGCTGTCTCTTGGCCCGTGCCCACACCGGTTCCATGGCGGCGGTGTCGATAAAGGGGGGATAGGTCAGAGTCCAATGAGGTTCCACCAGGAAACCGTGATGCGGGTGGATGAATTCCAGTGAATAGGAGAAGGCCTCTTGAAAACCAGGCCGATGCTCGTGGAGCGCATAGTTCAGGTGCCGGAAGGTGTCCTTGATGGCGGAAAGATCTCCACGATGAATGAGAAAGTCCAGGTCGTCCATCTGGCGAGTCGCGCCATCACCGTACAAGTGTTCAGCCAACACCGGCCCACGAATTGGAATACAGGCAATACCTTTCTGTTCACACGCAGCCAGAATATGTCGGAGTTCTTCTGTCAACAATAGCTGCCAGACCGTGTGCCGGGCCATCTGTTGTTTAAGGACTGTCAGTAAATGGGAGGGGACCTGATGTTGGTGAGCGGATTGATTGAGCCGGCGAAGGAGGAAAGGGATTATTCGCTGTGCGATGGCTTCTTCCACGATGGTGTCCCAAGAATGAAGCGGAACTCTCGCGAGCTGAGTGTCTTCAGGCGAGCGCTCTGTCAGGAGAGCCATAAGAAACGGATGTACAGGTGGTAGGGTTAGCATGGATTCGCCAGATCATTGAGAATGCTTGTTCGTATGTCGGGAAGGGCTCGATATGAATCTGGGATGGTTAATCGTCGAACGGGGACCTGAGTGACGAGATGATGGAGAAAGTCGAATTCTCGGGTCAACATGGCCTGATCTTCGATGTCCAATTTAAACGCCAACGAGAGGAGGGCCATGAGGGCCTCTCGCTTTGAGAGTAGTGGTCTTTCCAACGTTGAGGTGGCGGTGGTAGTAGGCTCCGTGGAGCTTGCCGCGATCACGTAGATGCCGGCTAGCGAAATGGTGGAGGCACAAACGGGCGTGCCGAAGACGGCAGCCCTGAAACGCTGTTTCGGTGTGTAGTGTGCGACGGGCAGGCAGGCTCCGGTTGTGCCGAAGAGCGCGGTGATCGCGTCGTCCCAGAGTCTGAGACCGGGATAGGCGGGGACCACGACGAGATTGTCGGCGCACGTATCGAGGACGACACAGTCATCGGTTAAGACCGGATACCCGGAAGCGAGAAAGCTTGCCGCCAACGTGGATTTCCCGCTTCCGGTCGGACCGACGAAGGCGCAGGCACCATAGGGTGTGACCACTGCGGCACCGTGCAACACCTCCTTCCCTCGGTGGTTGAGCACGAGGGGAAGAACTTGGTCCAAGAGCAGATGGCGCAAAGTGTGAGAAGGCGTCTGTGAATATGGAATACACCGAATCGAATTCTCCAATGGGGCAAAGACGAAGGTGGCCAGATTGGGAAATTCCAAAATGTAACGGAGATCGATTTTGGCGCAATGCAGCCAGGGTGTGCCATCGGTAAGTGAAACGGTCAGATACCTGGATGTGGATGGAGGACGGTGTTCATGAGATGAGGCAATCTCGATGTGCAGGTCAGCCGGCTCTGAAGCATCTGGAGCCGGCGACTGCTCCAGTTCCTGCAGGGGGGAGTTACAGCTGAGACTATGACCGTACGCGCGATACTGCACTGTCGTGTTTTCCGATATGCTCAACGGTCATTCAGAATACCTGGTGACAACTTCGGCGACAAACGTGGCTGCGTTAGAAAGCGACGGGAAGAGATTTGGGTGACGACGGAGCAGTTCTTGTTCGATCTGTGCCAACGGCCGTTCTCCGTCGCAAAGTGTTAACACGGTGAGACGTGCAGCGCCCCATGGAGTGAGGGTTGGAACGAAGGCCGGATGAGTGCGCCGCACATCTTCCCGGGAGATGAGCATGCCTTTGAGTGTGCTGTGCGTGAAGCGAAGAGGTTCCGCTGCCGATGCGCCGTTCTTGCGGATTTCCACCGTCCAGGTCACGGCGATTTGAACGGGCAGGATGTGCATGGTTACGGTCACGGAATCTCCTGTGTGGACAGGAATCGGTCGGTCGAGTGGAAAGAAGATGTTGCGTCGATCGATACGGTGCTCACTCAGCGGTGAATTCGACATGGTGACCGAGGGAGAAAGGTGAGCGACGAACCAACCGCCCAAACCATGCAGTGTTCCGGTTCGGGTAATCGCCAGCGTGCATGTCAAGTGAAGCGGCTGAGAACCAGAGACACCGGGGTCTACCGATAACGCTTCCACCGAAGTGCCCAATAATTCCTCAGCCATCAGTTTCACGGGATAGCCCGTGTGGGCTGCAATAGAGTGGGCCGGACGAACATCTAATCCCATAGGCGATTGGTTCCAAAATTCGATGTGGTCCCACAAGGCTTCGTGTTCCACGGGGGCGAGGCAGAAGGTGATGCGTTGTGGAATGGTTGTCCCACTCGGTTTGAGAAATCGCCGACGGGCGTCGCTGAAATAGTCGAAGAGACCGGCTTCGAATCCGAAGTGTCCGATTTGGTCGGCCAGGATCACGTCGGCAGGCTCGGGTAATTCGACGCGTGTCGAAAGTTCTTTGATGAAAGAGGTTCGATCCGTGAATCCATTGGCCTGGCAAATCTCGCGCGCGACTTCGATGAGGCTGGTCTCCTCGATCGAATAGACGCGCGTTGCTCCCGCTTTGCAGGCCAGGAGGCCTAGGACTCCGGTCCCACTCCCGAGATCCACCACAACCGATCCGGGCACTACCAATTCCTGAATGGCCTGACGAAATGCTGTGAGGCGGATGTGGTCTTGAAGGTAATGGCGATGTTCATCGACAATGAGCGACATGGCGGAAACCCATCGAGATCAGGTCAGGAGTAGGGACCAACGGTGAATTCTGGCCCACTCCGATGAAGAACCACGGCCTGACAGCCGTGGTCTCTATTGTTTCATGCTTTGCATGAGCCGCTTCGCGGCTCCCTGCTCTCATCCCCATCCTTCCAGATGGGGAATTCCCGCTAGATCAAAGACACATCCCCCTCGCCATGAACATCGCTGACATGCCGTCTGGAAACATCCCGCTCGGGCTGCCCTGTGTCAACTTGGCGATGTCACCGTATTCCACGAGCATTGGAGTATGGTAGGGTTTCTTGGGTTGTTTCGCTTGTTGATTGTGATGAGTTTTCTGTGTCATGGGGGCCTTTGCCTTGGCGACGATTGTACAGAACTTCTCACGTGGTCGCTAGGAGGAATATGTCGGCACAAGCTCCCCAGGGGGCGACAGAGAAATATCTACTTTCTGTTCCAGAAAGAGGGTGCGGAACCACAATTCAACCCCTAGAATCATCCAGAGATGTGCGACATACAAACGATAGTCGTCATTCCCTCGTCTGTAACTATGTGCCATCCTCAAATAGTCGTCCCGGACCTTACTGCCGTCGACCCATCCCATGGAGGCCACGGACAGAGAATGGAAGATTGCCCTGATTGATTCGGCAATGAGGGTATGGGCGAAAATGCAGGAAAAATCCGCTTTGTCGACTCGCTCTCGTACCGATGATGGAAGCATGTTTCCAAGGGCTTGGCGTAGAATGAACTTGGGTTTATCCCGCCATCGTTGTTCTTCCGGTAGGGCCAACGCGAATTCGATGAGCCGTTGATCGTTGAAGGGATGACGGCTTTCAAGACCAAAGGAGGACGCCGCGCGCTCATCTACTTCGATCCCATGAATACCGAGACCATGAGTCGTCGATCGGAATAAGTCTTGCTGTGCATGGCTGCACCCTTGAGGGACATAGGAGGCCCGGCGAATGCGTTCCTGCATGTCCGTCCGGCGCCAGAATGCCGGGGACATCCAACTGGGGGCGTTCGTTCGTCCAAGAAGCCGTTTCCCAAGATTGCGACAGGATTGTGGGATCAGTGGGAGGAGGCCGAATTGTACAAGCGGATGGGAGAAAAAATTCTGTGAGGGCTGCTCACCATACAGCGGGCGATCGGCGCGGAGCCGTCGGAGCAACGATCCAAACTTCCATTTGCGGATGAGGTCGGCATAGTGGAAAAAACTTCCGGTGAGCCATTCATCTCCTCCGGATCCAGTGAGCAGCACACGGCAGCCCTGCCGCTGTGCCAAGGCTCGAAGCGGGACGTTCATAACGCCATTGGGATGGTCGGGAAAGTCTTGATGGCGATGGATGTCGTCAACGAAGCCGGTCAGGTTTGGTGTGTCTGGACTGATGCGGTGGGAACGGAATGGACCTTGTGCGATCACGTCGTCGATAAATGCATATTCATCGCAGGGCGAGCCGGGGAACACGAGCGAGAAGGTTTGGAAGCGATCACGGTCTTGAGGATGTGTTTGAGAAGTGGACTGAAGAAAACCGACCACGGATGAGGAGTCAAGGCCGCCGCTCAATTCGAGGCCGATGGGCCGGTGGCTGCGTAGTCGACATCGCACGGCCGTTGCGAAAAGATCGAGGAAATGTTGGGCGTAGTCGTCGTCATTCGCGTATTCAATGCTCCGGCCTGAGTCAAACGTCCAATATCGCCGTGCCTCGATCCGATTCGGGCGAACGATGAGCACATGGGCTGGTTCGAGTCGGGAGATCCCTTCGTAGAGGGTTTCGGCGTTGGTGACGACCATCCCGCTCAGGAATTCGGCGATCATTGCTTCATTGGGACGACGGGGAATGGCTTCATGCTCGAAGAGCGGAGGAATCTCGGATGCCCAGTAAAAACTTGTTCCGCGCTGGCAATAGTAGAAGGGTTTCAATCCAAGAATATCTCGCGCGCAGAATAGCTGCCGGCGGTGCCCGTCCCAGACGACGACGGCAAAGTCGCCGATGATATGTTCAGGAGACTGCTCCCCCCACCGTTGATACGCACGAAGCATCAGTTCCGCGTCCGTGTTGGTGCGCAGATGAATGCCGGCGGTCCTGAAGTCGTGCACGAGATCTTCGCGATTATCGATTCGCCCATCCAACGCCAGGCAAATGGTTCCGGACTCGTCCAACCACGGCTGTCGCTCAGACAACGACTCCGGCGTGGTCTGAAGCATGGTGTGGCCGATGCCGATCGGACCCTTCATCCAGCAATCTGAAGCATCGGGCCCTCGGTGGGAGACCAGATCGGTCATACGTTTCAGAAGGGTCGGATCGACCGGTCTCCCGTCGAGATGATAAACCCCGGCGAGCCCGCTCATGCCGGCAACCTCAGCATCAATGTGTAGCGGTTTATGTAGGAGCGTGTGTCGCCCAACACGATACCATCTTGTTCCACCCACGCGTGTCCTTCCAACAAAGTCTGGTTCTTGCTCACCCCAAGAACAACCGAGCCCGGCTGTCGCGTTGCGCGCAATAACCAAAAGAGAAGGACAGCGCGTGGGAGGCAGCCGCCATTTCTGTGGCTTACGGCTGCAGCGAGATCAAGCAACGTCACTAACCGATCTATCGTATGGCGAGTATGGAGCAAAGGAATCCGACCCAGCAGTGGAGAGGAGGCATGGCGTGATAAAAAGGATATGACACGGGGGAGGGAGATGGCAGAGAGCACGACTTTCAGGCCGAAAGACAATACCGTGAATTGGACAAGGAGTGCCTGTTCCGTCAGAGTGTGCTCAGCGAGTCGCCGGAGTTTGCGCAGCATCGGTCGTCAATAGCCCTTTGGCCAAGAGCTGGTCGATCAAAGTCGTGACATCGTTTTGAAGCCGTGGAGCGTCCACGTCATATTCGGTCAGGAGGGTGTCGATGACGAGTGCAGTGGACCCGTGTTCCGCAACAAGGTGCCATAGACGAGTGCCTATGGCATCGAGCCCAAAATAAGTCCCTGTGTCGAGCTTCAATAAGACCGACTCCCCAGCTAAGTCACGATAGACCACGTTATCAGCGATTCGGAGGCGCATCGGTCCTCTCTGATCTCGAGACGGCGGCTCACACGATAGTCGCTGATAAACGAGCTGTCAAGATGCGCTGCGAGTTCTTACAGGAATAGTGCGAGTGAAACAATGGTGAGAGCGAGCGTCTATAGGAATTTTTTTAGTTCCGTGGCTGCTTCGCTCGCCCCGGTTGGAGGAGGGGGCATGGATGGTCGTGGGAGACTTAAGGCCTTGTGGATGGTCTCCGCCCACCGGCCCTTCGAGAAGTCATCCATGGAGAGTTCGATCCCCCTGCCATAACGATGAAGATAGTCCACCAGCGGTTGTTCGTCGGCGAAGTTGTACCGCCGTACGTACACCAGGGGAGTCTGCAATGCGACAGCTTCGACCAAGGTTCCGTAGCCTGGTTTCGTCATGATGACATCAACCGATGCCAATAAGGCCTTAAACGAGAACGGCAGGGATTTGATGGAGGCGAAGTGCCTGCTTTCCGGCGGAACCGAGCCGTCGAAGAGGAAGCGGTACCCAGTGAGTGATTCCACCTGTTCAAACGGTACAGAGGGCAAGGGGATTCCGCCGAACCCGACGAGCACGGTATGTTCTCCTGGAGCCACTGCTAAGCATTTGGTCAATTGCTCACGAATGGAAGGTGCAGGTTCGGCGATCGGCCCAATGTCCACGACATGTCGGAAGCTCTCCATTTTGGGAGCAGGGGCAATCCGCAGGGCGAGATCAGCTTGAGCATAGGCCCGTCGAATCGCCTGGATGATCCTCGGACCGTCAATCGAAGGAGGTGCGAGGTATTCGGATAAGACGAGGTCCCAGGTCAAGCTGACGAGCGCGACGGTAGGGACAGCAGCGGATTTTCCTGCGGCGACAGCCAAGTACGGAGTATCGGCAATAACCAGATCCGGAATGGTGGCTCGCATCGCGTCAACCTCAGCCCGAAGCCGATCGTCCCATGTACTGTGGAATCGCTGATGTTCGCGCCAGGTCGCCTCCACGTCGATCGTCATGGGCCCGTTTTGAATACAGCCGATATCTTGCTGAACGGCGTGTATTTCCCATGGGATCGTTAGACGATCTCTGAAAAATGCGCCAGGGACGGTGGTGCGCAGAAGGGCACGAAGATCGGGAACGAGACGACCTAATGCATTGAGCACCGGCACGACTTGCGCGGCGTGACCGAATCCATGTCCTGAGATCGCAGCCCAGATCAACGGCATAGGCTGGAAAGCGCGAGCATCACGAATGAACGACGGAGTATGAGGGCAGCATTCAACTATTCGACTGGTCCGATTCCATCGGAGGAATGTTGTACATCAACTCAAGATCGAACTCTTCAACCAATTCATTGAATGCGCCGGCTCCCATATCGGAGCGAACTTCCGCCATGACGAGGTCGATGGCGGGGGCGGCATGTTGACCATATTGTGTGACGGCCGATTCAATTCGTTTCCTGGCATCGTCGAGGTTCACGGAGAGACTCCTTTCTATGTATGGTAGAGGCTCAATCATCACAGCGAGTGCAGCAACTCTTGCATCTCAGGCACCAGGTCCTTGCCGCCGTTGGATCGTCCGGAAAGTACCGCCTCGATACCGGCAGTGAGAACGGGCCTGGCCTCGGCGTTCCTGCCCAAGCGCATCAACGCACGTCCTAATGCCAGATGAGAAGCCGCATGCGTCGGGTCCAACTGTGTGGCCACGGTAAGGTGCTCGACGGCTTCTTCGAGGCTTCCGTTTTCCTGAAGGATCTTATTGCCGAGCCCATAGCGGCCGAGGAGCCCTTTGGGGTTCTTGGCGACCATCTGACGAAAAGCATCAATATCCATTGATCGTAGTTCCAGTACTCAGGCGGTACTATACCACTGGAACGACCGGATGAGCCAGATGAGAACGTTGGTTTGAGGGACGAGCCAGTCTTTCTACGGTGCCGTGGCCGTGGCGACCGGAACAAGAGAACGGGTGGGTTGTGTGGTCGAGGGTCTTTTGGCTTTCACTGTCACCGTGCGAATGCCGGTATCCGGGAGCGGGGCGCTGCTGGCCATATAGAGCTTGGTGTCCCGAACAAGTTGTCCCGTCAGGTCGGTGAGACAGGCTTCCATCACGTGTCCTTTCAGCTCATCGATCATGACCGGCGTCGCACCGAACAACTTGTAATGGACCGTTCCGGAGGAACGGCCTTCGTAACGCGTGACGTGGCCGTCCCAGCGTTCGAGCTCAAGGGCGACCGTTGCGGTATACCCATATTCCAGGTTGATGAAGGGCGAGAGGAGAAACATGGATCCTCCGATGACGATGCCTTTGAACGCCGAGAGCCAGGAATGAGGCTCGATGGTTTCGTCGACGGTGATGCGCGCGGAGACGACCTTCTCTCCGATCGAGTCTGATTTTTCTCCCAGCGCCATCAATGTTGAAAACAGACTGGTTTCCTGAATGCTGCCTAAGATCCGTCGCTCCAAGTCGGCAGAGGGATATTGCGACGACCCGTTTCTTGAGAGATGGAATGAATTTGTCACCAGCGGGACCCGCTCATCATTGGGGAGTGCGTGCGTCATGTTGTCTTTAGGATCAGCTGAGGGTGGTTTGACATCGATCCATCTGGTGCATCCCGTCATGCTGCAGAGCACCAACCCCGCAAGACCCACGACCGACCATCGAAGCTTGTTCGTCGCCATGATCGTCGTCTCCTTAGAAAAAAAATGAAAACCCCGCGAAGGGCAAGCTTGCATTCAGCCCAAGATTCGGGAAGGCCGTACCGGCATTGGAAATGTGGTGGAATCGATAGCCCGCGTTGAAAGCAAGCTGTGGTGTAAGAAACCACGATACGCCGATCCCTCCCGTGAGCACGAAGTTGAACTCATTGGCTTGCTCACGAATACGGCCACCGAGGTCCGTCCAGAAAGGCCCGCCGGCGAATTCCACGTATGGGCGGACATGACCCAAGGCCACGAACGTATATTTAATCCTTGGATTAAAGCCGATGCCGTGGGTCAACAGGGGTTCTCGGAACTCGAGGTAGAGCATTTCCGCCCCGAGCGAGACCTGTCCTCGATACCAGCCGTCGCCAACCGGATCGGTCAGGGTCATCATCCAGGAGGGCATCAACGCCGGTCCATGTTGTTTGGTCGTGTGCAGGTGGGTGAGTCGGTGAGAGAACAAATACCCGGCGGTGAGTCCGACTTCCTGGGTGCCGACCGTGATCGTGGGGGGGGCTTCTGCAGCTTGAACGAAGGACGCCGTCATTATCGTTCCAATTGCGAGGACGGTGAGTCGTCGAGCGAGCGAAACCATACAATCTCCACGTCAGTATCCTGTCGGCTTGTGTGAGGTGAAACTTGATCAACAGGCGTCCAGGTGTGTTGTTTCAAAGGTAGCAGAGGATTGGATTCTGTCCAGATCCGGCGGGTTGACTTTGCCGTGACAAGAAAGATTGGGGCGATGGCCAGTAACAGCGTGAGCGGATAGGGTTCGAAAGGGGAGAGGGTTATTAGGATGGGCCGAGCCTGGAAAGGTAGGCGGAGTCGTCTTGCAGCTCCGGCAATGCATAACGTTCATCGAGCGCGACCACACGCGTGAGGCACCGCAGAGCAGAGATCGTATCCTGGCGGGTTTCGTAAACCTTTGCCAGAAGACGAAGCACCGCGGCCTCCGCCGGTTCGTTTCCGAGTTTAATGTAGTGCTCCGAAGCGTTGTTCAAACAGCGTTCGGCTTTGATGAGGTCTTCTTGATCGAGATAACATTTCCCGAGTTGGCTATAGGTGACGGCAAGCCCTTCTTCATTGCCGACCGCTCGATGATGATCGAGCGCTTGTTTGAATAACGCGACGGCCTCATCCCACTGGCCGTCACGGGCCTCTTGCAGTGCGAGGTTGTTGTAGAGAATGCCGAGTCCGCGGTTATCTTCCAATTGGTGCAGAAGATCCATGGCCTCCAGATAGTAGGGACGCGCCTTCTCGGGATGATCGGATGCGATATGCAAGTTTCCGAGGTTGACCAGGGTGTGAGCCACGGCGGTGAGATTGCACTCGGTGCGTTGGATCTGGAGCACCTCCCGATAGCACTGTTCCGCGCGTGGAAAATCGTTCATGAGCGCACAGGCATTGCCGAGGTTCCCGAGAGAATCCGACAGCGCTTGCCGACTGCCGGCAATTCGGTCATCGGCCACAGCCGCCTCCCATGCCGCGCGGGCCTGAACGAGATCTCCTCGATGGAGAAATATCCTGGCGCGATGTTTATGGCTTTCCGTCATAGACTTGTATCTCGTTCAGCCGGAGCGTTCAGGCTTCAAGCCATCCGTGTTCAATCACCACCTTTCGGCGTGTCTCGCTTATATTCGACCTGCAGCTCGTCCTGTTCCTCCAGGCCCAACCCCGCACGGAATGATCTGTACAGCTCTTCAATTTGCTCGAAATCCCGTCCCGTTCTCGCTTCACGAGATGCGAGATACGCTTCACACAGCTTCATGCCTGTCTCAAAATGACGTGCAATCGTCTCCTCTGTGACCTGTTGCCAGGTGATGTAGATACAGAAGGCTTGAAAGGAGTGAGCGGTCGGATGACGTTGTGCGAGGGTTAGTAAGCCCTCGTAGGCTTCGCGTGCAGT